>JADFTG010000139.1 GCA_022560365.1 Chloroflexota bacterium
CGCAGGTTCGCGTCGTCAAACGGCGCTTCGCGCGTGTTGAAGCCGATGTAGAACACATCAAGCGTCGGGCTCTCATGTAAATCCGCGTAGAGGTCGCTGTTAGGGTCGCGAACGCTCTCGATGTTGTTAATCCCGATTCCAGTTATGTCGATCTCGTCGTTCTCGTACATCACGAACGAAGAGCCGCCGGACAGGATGTACGTCACGCGCGCCAGCGACGGCGCCGGCTCCAGGTGGAAGCGCGGGTTCGCCGTGAGCACGATCTTGCGGCCCAGGTCCCACTCCTCCATCTTGAACGGGCCGGTGCCGTTCGGCGTCAGCGTCCAGTTGCCCTCAAAGCAGGTCGCGTCCCCCACCTCGCGCTGGTCGACGACGTAGGACGTGGGATACGTCAGCTTCTCGATGAAGACGGCGCTCGGCTCGGTGATCGTCAGCTCCAGCGTCTGCGGATCGATCACCCGGATGCCGGTCACCTCGTCGGCGTCCCCAGCGGCGAACTCCGCTGCACCGACCAGATCGTCCAGGTACACCTGGCCGACTGTCGATTGCGTATCCGGGTTCAGCGCGCGCTCCAGCGAGAACTTGAAGTCGTCGGCCGTCACGGGCCGGGAGTTATCGTGGAAGAGGACGTTGCTGCGGAGCGTGAAGGTGTAGACCGTGCCGTCGTCGCTGACCTCCCAACCCTCCGCGATGTCAGGGATCACGTTCAGGTCAAGGTCGAACGAGACGAGGCCGGAGAAGATCTCGACGATGTACTCCGCCGAGCCAGCGTCGGAGGCGCAGGCCGGGTCGAGCGTGATCGGATCGGGGCCGAAGAGCCGCAGCTCTCCCTCGATGCGCTCGCCGAGGCCATCGCTGCCATCGCCGTTGTCGCCGTCACCGGCGGACGGCCCGTCGTCGCCGCCGCCGCCGCTCACGAGCAGGATCAGGGTCAGGCCGCCGAGCACGACGATCAGCGTCACGGCGATGCCGGTAAGCGTCAGGACGAGGCGGCGAGTCTCCATCAGATTCTCCGGGTGTCTCTCAAGGGTACGGCGGGCAACGCGTTCACGGTTTGCCGCATGATATCAGCGCGCCGTTTGGCACGGCAAGCGCTCAGGCATTGTCTTCGGTCGCATCTTCGTCGATCGCCGTGACGGCGATGTGCAGCTCGTCCAGCTGTTCCTGGGTTATCGGCGCCGGCGCGCCCGTCATCGGATCGGACGCCGACTTCGTCTTCGGGAAGGCGATCACCTCACGGATGTCGGACTCGCGCAAGAGGACGGCCAGCAACCGGTCGATGCCAGCGCCGATGCCGGCGTGCGGGGGTGCACCAAACTCAAACGCTTCGAGTATGTGCCCGAACCGGCGCTCCGCCTCTTCCGGGGCGATGCCGAGCCGCTGGAACACAGCCTCCTGCACCTCCCTCTGGTGGATGCGGATCGAGCCGCTGAACAGCTCCCAACCGTTGCAGACACAGTCGTAGGCGTGTGAGCGCACAGCGCCGGGGTCTGACTCCATCAGCGGCAGGTCCTCCAGGTTCGGCGATGTGAACGGGTGGTGCGCGGAAACCCAGCGCTCCTCCGTCTCGCTCCAGTCCAGCAGCGGGTAGTCGGTGATGAAGACGAACGAAAGGACGTCTGGATCCGCCAGCTCCAGGCGCGAAGCCAGCTCGCGCCGCAGCGGGTCGAGCGCCTTGTTGGCGGCCGGTTCCTTGTCCGCGACCATCAGCAGCATGTCGCCGCGCTTCGCGCCGGCCAGCCGGGCGAGCGACGAAACCTGCCCCACCGTGAAGAACTTCGCGACGGGCGACTTGATGTCATCCGCCGTCAGCGAATCGAGGTCACCCTCACCGAGAAGCTGCATCGAGACGAGCCCCTTCGCGCCGTATTGCTGCACGAACGTTGTCAGGGAATCGACCTTCTTGCGGCTCATCTCGGCGCCGCCGGGGACGTTCAGCCCGCGCACCACGCCACCGCCGTCGATGACGCTCCGGAAGACCTTGAACTCGCTGTCGGCAAGCGCCTCGTTGAACGTCACCAGCTCCAGGCCATAGCGCATGTCCGGCTTGTCCGAACCGAAGCGCGCCATCGACTCGGCGTACGTAATGCGCGGGAACGGCTTCTGGAGGATGCGGAAGTCCGGCGTCATCTCTTCGGTGAGGGCGATGTACAGCGCCTCCATCAAGCCGAGAATGTCTTCTTCGTCCGAGACGAAGCTCATCTCCAGGTCGAGCTGCGTGTGCTCCGGCTGGCGGTCGGCGCGCAGGTCCTCGTCGCGCAGGCAGTGGGCGATCTGGAAGTAGCGCTCGAAGCCGGCCACCATCAGCAGCTGTTTGAATAGCTGCGGCGACTGCGGCAGCGCGTAGAACTTGCCCGGCTGGACGCGGCTGGGCACGACGTAGTCGCGGGAGCCCTCTGGCGTCGGCGCGGTGATGATCGGCGTCTCGATCTCGACGAAGTCGCGCTCGCTGAGGTAGTTGCGGATGAACTGCACGACACGGTGGCGCATCACGATATTGCTGTGCATGCCGTCGCGCCGCAGGTCCAGGTAACGATACTTGAGCCGCAGCAGCTCCTCGACGTCCTGCTCCTCTGAGATGTAAAAGGGCGGCGTGCGTGAGGCGTTCAGTATCTGGAGCTTTTTCGCGTGGACCTCGATCTCGCCCGTCGTCAGGTTCGGGTTCTCGGTGCCCTCTTTGCGCTTCGTCACGGCGCCCTCGACCTGCAGGACGTACTCGCCTCGCAGCTTCTCGGCCTCGCTGAACGAGCCGCCGGCCTCCTGCGGGCTGAAGACGACCTGCACGAGGCCAGTGGAGTCACGCAAATCGATGAAGATCAGGCCGCCGTGGTCGCGCCTCCGGTGAACCCAGCCGGCCAGTGAGACAGTCTCGCCCTCGTCAGACACGCGCAGCACGCCGCAGGAATGGCTCTTGAGCATAGCGAACCCACTATACCGGAGCTACGAGCTACGTTCAGGGAGGGCTATCGGCCGCGTCTGGACTTGACGACGACGGTGCCGGCCCAGAAGTCGTGAAACCCGCGCCGTTCCCGGCTACCGAACGCCATCAGGAACCCACCGAAGAACGCCAGCGCCGAGACGAGGTACCCGGTGTAGCGGATGAACCCCTGGATCGGGAAGACCGGCTCGCCCGTCGCCGTCACCACGCGCAGGCCGAAGGCCGCCTTGCCCGGCGTGGCGCCGTCCAGCGTCCAGAAGCCAAGGCAATAGAGCAGCGGGAACATGGCCGCGAACCACACGACCACGGTCGGCTGGTCGACCACGAGCACCATCGCCAGCACGGGAAGGCCAACGAGAACGAAGTCGATCAACGCTGCTGCAAGCCGGCTCGGCCACCGCGCGTAGACAAGGGGCCGTGGTTCGGAGTGCGCGAAGTCGTAGCCGCAGGCACGGCACTGCTCGGCCGCCGGCGGCGCGCCGTAATGACATTCCGGGCAGGCCTTGGCGATGATGCGCGCAGCGAGCGCCGTCGCCGCCGTCGCCTTTTCCTCGAGATCAGCGTTGCAGGCAGTGCAGAACTGATCCAGTGTGCCCAACGTGCATCCGCACTTGGAGCAGATTATGCTCATGACTTCCTCGTTACTTCTTAACGGTTCCAGTATCTAGACGCCCCCGTTTCTCGACCGGTTACAGGTGACAGTCCATCTTCACGAAACCTCTCCGTCTCTGTACCCAACCTTCACCGCCGGGCCGGTGTTACCATCGCTTCAGAATGGCCAAGGACGCAGCGCTGTCGCTCTACCTCCACATCCCCTTTTGCTCGCTCAAGTGCTCCTACTGCGATTTCAACTCCTACGCGAAGCTGGACGACCTCGTACCGGATTTCGTCGACGCGCTATGCACGGAGCTGGCGCTCTGGGCGCCCATCGTCCGCAGACGACCGGTGGAAACCGTCTTCTTCGGCGGCGGCACGCCCAGCCTCCTGTCGCTCCCCCACATCGAGCGCATCATGACGACGCTGCGCGACCGTTACGCGCTCGCCAATGGCGCTGAGATTACGCTCGAAGCGAACCCCGGCACGGTCGACCGTGACTACTTCGCCGGCATCCTCGCCGCCGGCGTCAACCGGCTCAGCATCGGCTTCCAGTCGCTCCACGACGACGAGCTGGCCGCGCTCGACCGCATTCACAGCGCAGCCGAGGCCGTCCAGTGCTACCGCTGGGCGCGCGACGCCGGCTTCCGCCGCGTCAACCTCGACCTGATCTACGGCCTGCCCGGCCAGCTTATGGCCTCGTGGCAGGAGACGGTCGAGCGCACGATGGAGTTGGCTCCGGAGCACGTCTCGGCCTACGCTCTTACCGTCGAGGACGGCACGAAGCTCGCTTACGACGTTGAGCACGGCACCGTCCCGCCACCGGACGGCGACCTGCAAGCCGAGATGTACGAGTGGACCGGCCAGCGCCTATCCGAAGCGGGCTACCAGCAGTACGAGATCTCGAACTGGTCGCGGCCGGGCGAGGAGTGCCGCCACAACCTGATCTACTGGCGGAACGGCGAGTGGCTCGCGCTCCGCCCCCGTGGGC
>JADFTG010000140.1 GCA_022560365.1 Chloroflexota bacterium
GACCTGGATTCCGTCCGGGGCCTGGAATTATTAAAGGCTTTCGTTGAAACAGTTCCTTCGGATTTCTATATCCTGGCCCACGCCACCTCGCCGTTCACCACCGCTGCTTCTTTGCAGATGGGCGTCGACGGCATCTTGAGCGGAGAATACGACTCCGCCTTATCAGTGTCCGAGATCAAGAAATATTTCTGGTACGACTCCAAGCCGGTCAACTACGACATCAACGACATCGTCCAGACGCAATACATCCAGCCGGCGGTCATCGAAACCAGCGGCTTCTACATGTTTGCCAAGGACGACATCCTGAAGCGGTCCAGACGGATCGGCGACAATCCCTTATTCGTCCCGACGGGAATCATCGAAGGCATCGACATCGACGATCTAGACGAGTTTTTGTTCGCCCGCCGGTTCCAAGACCTGCTTGGAGGCGGTCAGGATGAGGCTGGGACGTCTAACCAACGAAGCAACAACAAGCCGGGTATAACCGGCGATATACGGTTTATCCTATTCGAATTGGAAGGCGCCCTAGCCGGCCCGGAAGGGAAGGTTCTCGAATACGTGGGGCAGTGGTTGAACATCCTTGCCAATGAGGGCAAGACCATCGGCGCCATGTCTAGGATGGGCGAAGCGTGGGCCGCCGACGCCTTACGCGAGTTGAATATCAGCGGTGACTCAGCGCTGTCTCCCGGTAAAGAGATGGCCGATGCGGCGGTGGCGGGTGTGGATGCTCTCGAGGCCCTCTTCGACCATGCGCGCGAGGGCGACGTCGAGGCCGAAGAAGACGGACATGGCGGGCGTGAACGGGGTCTGGCCTTTCGTCTGCGAGTCGCGGTGTTTGGCGAGGTCGAAGTAGAAGCGGGGCATGCGGGCGCTATCGAAGGCCTTCCAGCCGCGGTCGCTCATGGCGACGAAGGCGAGGCCGGGCGGCACCATCCAGCCTTTTTGTGAGCCGGTGACGACGACGTCGAGGCCCCAGGCGTCCATTTCGAAAGGGATGGCGCCGAGGCTGCTGACGGCGTCGACGAGGATGAGCTTGTCAGCCTCGCGGACGGTTTCGGCGATCCCGGCGAGGGCGTTTGTGACGCCGGTCGAGGTCTCGTTGTGGGTGACGAGGACGGCCTTGATGCCGGGCTCGGCCTGGAGCGCTTTGCGGACGTCATCGGCGCTGGCGGCCTGTCCCCAGTCGTAGGAGAGCATCGTGACTTCAGCGCCGTAGATCTCGGCGATCGTGGCGAAGCGTTCGCCGAAGGAGCCGATGCTGACGGCGAGGACTTTGTCGCCGGGCGAGAGGACGTTGACGACGGCGGCTTCGAGGCCGCCGGTGCCCGAGCAGGTGAGGACCATCACTTCCTGTCGCGTGAGGAAGAAGGCCTTGAGGTGGGCGGTGATGCGGCCGACGATGGCGGCGAAGTCACGGCCGCGGTGGTTGACCATGGGCCGGCCGACCGCCTCGAGGATGTCGGGCGGGACGGGGGTTGGTCCGGGGATGCGAAGGTTGATCTGCTTCTGTTTCTGCTGGGTCATTGGTGGGGCCTCGATTCGGGGGTGTGAGAGTCCATGTTAGGGTCGGGCGATATTTGGGTCAACGGAATGCTGTCAACGGATGGGGGAACGGATAAACGGATTCGTGGGTGGCTGATGCGCGACGTTGTGGGGGCCGTTCACGAACGGTCCTTCGAGAGCCTCAGGATGAGCGGAGGCGGGGACGGGTTCGGAGCGGGCGATTGGAGTCGGGGGTGCCCTACGGGTCCGCTGGAAGCCCTGCGGCTACGACTCCATGAGGCGGTGGGTGCGCTAGTAGGTGGCGAGGTCGCCTTCGGCGGCGGAGAGGTGGTGGGTGTCGTTGACGAGGCGGAGGACGCGGCGGCCTTCGCCGGCGACGGCGATGTTGATGGAGGCGTGGGCCGGGCGGAAGAACATGTCGTAGGAGGAGCGAATGATGTGGCCCAGGTAGGAGTTGATGACGCCGCCGTGGCAGACGATGACGATGCGCTCACCTTCGTTCCTGGCGATGCAGGACTCGACGGCGTTGATGGTGCGCTTGCGGAAGTCGCGGCTGGGCTCGGTGTACGGGTAGACGTCCCAAGAGCGCTCGTCCAGCATGCGCTGGCGCGCGGCCAGGAGCAGTTCGCGGCCGACGAACTCGATCGCGGTCTTGTCCGGGGGCACGTCGCGGAAGACCTCGACTTCGCGCAGGTCGTCGAGGATCCGGATCTCGAGGCTCTTGTGGTGGCCGGCGATCGCTTCTGCGGTCTCCATCGCGCGCTTGAGGGGGCTGGCGAAGATGGCGTCGATCTGCTTGAGCGAGAGCGCCTCGCCGGTGAGGCGGGCCTGCATACGGCCGTACTCGGTGAGGGGCGGGTCGATGATGTCGCCGACGACGCCTTCGAAGTTGATGTCGGGCTGGGCGTGACGGACCATGATGACCTCGGTGACGCCATCGACGCCGGTGAGGAAGGCCTGGTCGAACACGCCGGGTACAGGTGATCGTTTGCCGTCTTCTGCCACTAGATGCGCTGCACTTTCATCGCTTTCATGGGGTCGCACCCGATCATACCGCACGCGCCACGCATGAACGAAGAGGTAGGCGACCGGGGGCGTCAGACATCCCCGGTGCTACAATTTTCCGTGCGATGAGTGAGAATCCGTACCGGGCGCTGCCGTCGGTGGACCGGTTGCTGGCGCGAGACGACGTGCGCGCGGCCGGCGACGCAGCCGCCGACCTCGTGCGACAGGCTCTGGAATCGGCGCGGGAGGCGATCGCGGCCGGGCGCGAGGCGCCGAACGAGGACGAGATCGCGGAGCAGGTCGCCGGGTTGGCGCAGGTGGTGCTGGAACCGTCGTTGCGACGGGTGATCAACGCCAGCGGCGTGATCGTGCACACGAACCTGGGACGGGCACCGCTCTCGGAGGCGGCGATCGAGGCGATGGCTTCGGTAGCGAGGGGCTACTCGAACCTGGAGTTCGACCTGGGCGAGGGCGAGCGCGGATCGCGGTACGCGCACCTCGAGCCAGCGCTGCGGCAGCTGACAGGGGCGGAAGCGGCGATCGCGGTGAACAACAACGCCTCGGCGCTGCTGTTGGTGCTTTCGGTTCTCGCCGAGCAGCGAGCGGAGGGCGATGCGCCGCGAGAGGTGATCATCTCGCGCGGGCAGGCGGTGGAGATCGGCGGCGGCTTCCGGATACCGGACGTGATGGCGCAGTCGGGCGTGAGGCTGGTGGAGGTGGGGACGACGAACCGCACGTACCTGCGCGACTACGAGCGGGCGATCACGCCAGAGACGGCGGCGATTATGAGGGTGCACGCGAGCAACTTCCGGGTCGTCGGCTTCACGGAGGCGCCGTCGTTGCGGGACATGGGGCGCGTGGCGCACGAGCACGGCCTGGCGCTGCTGGACGACCTCGGATCGGGGTGTCTGCTGGAGACGGCGCAGTTTGGCCTGGCGGCCGAGCCGACGGTGGCGCAATCGCTGGCCGCGGGTGCGGACGTCTGCATGTTCTCGGGCGACAAGCTGCTGGGCGGGCCGCAGGCGGGGATCATCGTCGGCAAGCGCGAGGTCGTCGAGCGGCTACAACGCCACCCGCTCGCCCGGGCGCTGCGCATGGACAAGGCGAGCATCGCCGGCCTCGCCGCCACCCTCGACCACTACCTGCGAGACGAGGCGCTGGAGCGCGTCCCCGTCTGGCACATGATCTCGGCCCCCCTCGACGCCATCGCCCGACGCGCGCGGCGCTGGCGTCGCGCCGCAGGAGGCGACGCGACGGTGATCGACGGCCGCTCGATGATCGGCGGCGGCAGCCTGCCCGAGGAGGGGCTGCCGACGAAGCTGCTCGCGTTGCCACAGACGGCCGGCCGCTCGGCGCAGGCGCTCGGCCGCCGCCTACGCGAGCACGACCCGCCCGTCGTCGCCCGCATCGAGCGCGATACGCTGCTGCTCGATCCGCGCACCGTCCTGCCGGGCGAGGACCGCATCGTAGTGGAGGCGCTGCGAGGCGCGCTGGGGACTAAGAATTAGCCACGAATGCAGCAGGCGATCTTCATCGTGTCGGGGATACCCGGCGCTGGCAAGACAACGGTCTCCCGCTTACTCGCAAAGCGCTTCGAGCGGGGCGTACACATCGAAGCGGATCTGCTGCAGAAGCTCATCGCAGCAGGCAGCGTTTGGCCTGACCAAGAGCCAGCCGATGAGGCGAAGCGCCAGCTTCGCCTCCGTGGCCAACATGTCTGCATGCTTGCCGACTCCTTCTTCGAAGCGGGCTTTACGTCTGTGATCGACGATGTCGTCATCGGCTCGCGACTTGAGGAGTTCCAAGCCGACATCCGCAACCGACCGCTGCTCTTCGTCGTGCTGGCACCTCGCCCTGACGTGGTCGAACAGCGTGACAGCGAACGGCCGGAGAAGCAGGTGTTCCATATCTGGGGTCACCTGGACGAAGCGCTTCGGAAGGAGACGCCGCGAGTAGGCCTCTGGATCGACTCCTCCGAGCAGACGGCGGAGGAGACCGTCGATGAGATCATG
>JADFTG010000141.1 GCA_022560365.1 Chloroflexota bacterium
AGGAAAGGCTCCGGGAACTGGGCGTCGACACCGAAGACCTGGACCCTGTGGCCGGCAGCCACACTCCGCTGTTTCAATACCTCAGCACCCTGGAAGGGACGGTCCAGCGAGCCGCCGGAGGCCAATTTACCCGCGAACAGATCGCCACCGTCAAGAACCGGCAGTTCGCCGATTTCTGTAAGGAGACGGGCGATGCCGAGACCTTTCGCCTGTATGACGAGACGATCGGACCCGACGAGCATTACCACCACCAACTCGGCATGCAGATACTGGAAAAGTACGCGACGACTCCGGAGGCACAGGCATGGGCCCGGGCGGCAGCCCGAAGTAGACATAGGTGTTGTAAGGCGAGTCGAAGGCGATGTCGTCCGTGGTGAGTGCGGTCTTCCAGTAGGTGTCCGGCTCGGTGTTGGCGCCGGCTTCGGCGAGGGCGAACTGCACCGTCGGGTCAGCTTCGAGGCGGAGGCCGATACGGAGCCGTGAGAGGAAGACCTGCGCCATGATCGGCTTCTCTTCGGGGACGACTGCCTCGCGTTCGATGATGGAGGCGAGCGTAACGACTTCGTGGAGCGTGAGCCCGACTGCCGCCGCCTGCGTGGCGAGGTCGTCCGGGACGTTGGCGTCGAAGGCGGCGAGCATCGCCTCGACGATGGTCTCGCCGTCGTCGCCGGTCCGCAGCGGGTACGTGGCGGGATAGAGGTAGCCCTGCAAGGACTCGCCAGCCGGGATCTGGCCGACGAAAGGGTAGTCGTAATCGTGGCTGGCGGCGGCGATGAGGAAGTCATCTCGCTCGATGCCCTGAGCGGCGAAGGAGTCGGCGATTTCGGCGAGCTGCCAGCCTTCGACGACGGTGACGAAGCGCGTGGTGACGATGCCGTTGCGGAGGCGATAGAGCACGTCGAGCACGGGCATGTTCTCCTGCAGGTCGTACGTGCCGGCCTGCAGGAGGCGGTCGAAGCCCATGAGCTGGACGAGGACCCGGAAGCGTGTGCCGGAGTCGATGACGCCAGCACGCTCGAGCTTCTCGGCGATCTCGCTGACGCCGTCGCCGGGCTCGACGGAGACAGCGATCGCGTCACCGGGCGCCGGCTGCGGTTCGTACGGGCCGACGTCGTCCACGGAGCCGGGGCTGACGATAACGAGCCAGGCGGCGACAACCGTGAGGAGCGCGGCGACGAGCATCGCGAGCAAGGAGGCCCGGCGGACGCTAATCATAGGGCCGCTGGCTATCCATGTAGGCCTGGAGCATGATGCTGGCGGCGACGGCGTCGCGGCTCGTGGCGCCGCTCTTCGATTTGCGGGTGCGGCCGCCGGGCAGGCGCTCGGCCTGCGTCGTCGTCAGCCGCTCGTCGTGGGTGTGGACGGGGATCGTGAGACGCTCGGAGAGGGCGTCGACGACCTCGCGGACGCGGGCGGCCTGTGGGCCCTCTGCGCCGCTGAGTGAGAGCGGCAGACCGATGACTAGCGCCTCGGCGGCGTGCTCGGCGGCGATCGCTTCAATCTCGGCGACGGGATCGCCCCGGCTTTCGACAGTGGTGACCGGCACGGCGAGGCGCGTGCGGTCGTCGCCGGCGGCGACGCCGATGCGCTTCTCGCCGAAGTCGATGCCGATCATGCGCATCGTTGGAGACGGGGGACAGGCGATAGGAGACAGGTGGAGGCGCGCATCAGCCAGCCAGCATCTCGCGGACGGCGCCCTCGACGACGGCGAGCGCTTCGTCGATCCTGGCGGCGTCCTTGCCGCCGCCCTGGGCCATGTCCGGGCGGCCGCCGCCGCCACCGCCGGCGACCGTCGCGACCTGCTTGAGGAGGTTGCCAGCATGGACGCCGCGTTCGTTGAGGTCTTTGGTAACGAGCGCGACGAAGAACGGCTTGCCATCGATCACCGAGCCGAGGACGGCGACGCCGGAGTCAAGCGACTTGCGCAGGGCGTCGGCCATGTAGCGGAGCGAGTCGACGCTGGGCGCATCGACCTTCCTGGCGACGACGGCGACGCCGTCGACGCTGGCGGCGCCCGCGAGGAGGTCGGCGTCCTGCGCACCGCTGGCAAGCGATCGCTCGAGCTTCTCGATGCGCTTGCGCGAGGCGTCGTTCTCCTGGATGAGCGATTCGAGCTTCTGGATGATGTTCTGCTTCTGCGAACCGAGGGTGCGGGCGATCTCGGTGATCGCGCCAGCCTGCTCCCGGACGTGCTCTTCCGCGGCGATGCCCGTGAGCGCCTCGACGCGGCGCATGCCGGAGCCGATGGAGGACTCGCCGGTGACGAGGATGAGGCCGATCTCGCCGGTGCGCTCACAGTGGGTGCCGCCGCAGAGCTCGGCGCTGAAGCGGGGCACGACGGTGTTGACCTCGACGACGCGCACCTTATCGCCGTACTTGTCGCCGAAGAAGGCGAGGACGCCGTCCTCCATCGCCTCGTCGAACGAGGTCTCGCGGGTGTGGACGGGCAGGTCCTGGCGCACCTTGGCGTTGACGAGCGACTCGACGGCGGCGAGCTGTTCGGGCGTGACAGCCTCGGTGTGCGTGAAGTCGAAGCGCAGGTAGCCGGGCGCGACGAGCGAGCCAGCCTGCCGCACGTGGGAGCCGATTACCTGCCTGAGCGCGGCGTGCAGGAGGTGCGTCGCGGTGTGATTGCGCCTGGTGTTCGCGCGGTGGCCGGAGTCGACGCGCGCGGTGACGGCGTCGCCGACGGCGATGCGGCCTTCAGCGACGCGGCCGCGGTGCAGGATCAGCGTTTCGGCGACGCGCTGCGCATCCTCCACTTCTATGCGCCCGTTCGGGCCGGTGATCTCGCCGCGGTCGCCGACCTGGCCGCCGCCCTCGGGATAGAAGGGTGTGCGTTCGAGGAAGAGTTCGACTTCGGCACCGGATTCGGCAGCGTCTGTTCCGGCGCCGCCGGTCACGATCGCGATGACCTTCGTCTGCGACTCCAGCTCGTCGAAGCCGGTGAAGATCGTGGCGTCGGAGACGAGCGAGCTGTAGAGGGCGTCGGCGGCGACGGCGCCCGAGCCACCGGCGGCAGCGCGCGCTCGTTCGCGCTGCTCATCCATCTCCGCCTCGAAGCCGGCTTCGTCGACGGTGAAGCCGTGCTCGGCGGCGATTTCGCGCGTCAGTTCGATGGGGAAGCCGTAGGTGTCGTGGAGGAGGAACACCTCCCCCGCAGAAATAGCATTTGATGCGGCCACAAGATCGGTTGCGAACTGATCGATCAATTCCGGATATGCATCCCAAGGCGAGTCCTTGTGTTGATCGAGCAGATGAAGAGCAGGCCTTGCTAGACTATGCTGTCCGGCTTGAATCACCTTCAGGCTGTGCCCTATGCGGGGCGACTCCTTACGAATGGACCCCAAGTAGGGATGCAGAATATCTCTAGTCCTATCAACAATGGACGGCTCCGGGTGATCCGCCAACTTTGACAAGTCGGCGATAGTCGCCTGCGCAAGGCGCACCCAGCTTTTCCTTGCCGGTAAGAGCTCGTCTACCAGAATGGACCGCCCCGATTCAAGGGTTTTTCGAAAGCGGAGTTCCTCAGCGTCGATTGTTTCACTGATGAAGGCATGCTGCCTTATCAACTCCGGATACGACTCGCCCATCGCGTGCACGACGACATCCGACATATCGGCTAGGAACGGATCCAGCATTCCCAGAGACGCCCGGCCGAAGTAGACCGCGCGGCGCAGCATGCGGCGGCAGACGTAGCCGCGCTCCTCGTTCGAGGGGACGACGGGCGTGCGCTCGTCGCCGATGAGGAAGGTGACGGCGCGAGCGTGCTCGGCGACGATGCGGATCGCGCGGTCGGTCTCTGGCGAGTCGCCGTAGGTCTTTCCGGAGAGCTCCTCGATCTTCTCGATGAGCGGGCGGAAGAGGACGGTGTCGTAGACGGTGGGGAGCTTGCTCTGGTCCCAGCCGTCGCTGAGGTGGAGGAGGATCGACATCGTGCGCTCGAAGCCGCAGCCGGTGTCGATGTTCTTCTGCGGCAGCGGGTCGCGCTTGTCGCCGTCGCAGTAGTAGGTCATGAAGACGAGGTTCCAGAATTCGACGAAGCGCGGGCAATCGTCGGCGGGGTGACAGTCGGGGCCGCAGGAGAACTGCTCACCGAAGTCGTAGTAGATCTCTGAACAGGGGCCGCAGGGGCCAACGTCGCCGGAGAACCAGTAGTTGTCGTCCTCGCCGTAGCGCATGATGCGCTCGCGCGGGTAACCCTGGGCGAGCCAGAGGCCGGCGGCTTCGTCGTCGTCCTGGAAGACGGCGGGCCAGAGACGGTCCTGCGGAATGCCGAGGTCCTTCGTGATGAACTCTTGCGCCCAGGGGATCATCTCGGCCTTGAAGTAGTCGCCGATGCTGAAGTTACCGAGCATCTCGAAGAACGTCAGGTGCGACTCGTCGCCGACGGATTCGATGTCGCTGGTGCGGAAGCACTTCTGGACGCTGGTGAGGCGGGCCGCTGGCGGCTGAGACTGGCCCATAAAGTAGGGCTTGAAGGGCACCATGCCGGCGCTGGTGAAGAG
>JADFTG010000142.1 GCA_022560365.1 Chloroflexota bacterium
GACTCGCGGCGCGTCCGCGGGCGGGCCGAGGTACCGCTGCGCCAGGTCGAAGCGGTCGCGCTCAGGAGGGTCCGCGCTCGGGGACAGCGTGGGCGTGGTGGTCGGAGTGGGTTTGGCCGGGGGCGAGGCGGTCGCCGGCGTCGGCGCCGGGTCGAGTGAGCCGCCGCCGCAGGCAGCAAGAAGGAAGGCAAGAAGGAGGGCGACCGTCACAAGGACGATCGCCCTCCACTTCGTCAGCACACGTGTGATACGAAGCTACTTGGAGCGCGGATGCGCTTTCTCGTAGACCTCGCGTACGTGCTCACTGGTCAGGTGCGTGTAGACCTGGGTCGTTGAGATATTCGCGTGACCCAGCATCTCCTGCACGTTTCGCAGCGGCATGCCGCCCCGCAGCATGTGGGTGGCGAAGGAGTGTCGCAGCGTGTGCGGCGTGACCTCCTCGCCGAGGTTCGCAGCGCGCGCGTACCCTTTGAGGATCAGCCAGAAGCCCTGGCGTGTCAGCCGGTCGCCGCGGCGGTTGAGGAAGAGCGCGGGCTCGTCCTTGCCGCGGAGCAGCACCGGCCGGCCCTCGTCCAGGTAATCGGTCAGAGCCTCGAAAGCCTGGTCGTGGATCGGGATCGTCCGTTCCTTGGCACCCTTGCCCATGCAGCGGACGAACGGGCTGCTCTCGCCCGCGGTGACGCTACTGACGTCGAGCGAGACCAGCTCGGTCACGCGCATGCCGGTGGCGTAGAGCAGTTCGAGCATCGCCCGGTCGCGCTTTGCTTCCGGGGTGGCGCGCCGTGCGGGCTGCTCCAGGAGCTCGTCGACCTCATTGGGGCTGATCGCCTTGGGGAGAGTCTTGCCGACGCGCGGCGAAGAGAGACCCTCCGTCGGGTTGTCCGCGACTGTTCCCTCTGCGCTCAGGAAAGCGAAGAAGGAGCGAGTGGCGGCGACCTTGCGGGCGACCGATGTTTCCGAGTAACCGCGCTGCTTCAGGTCCAGGATGAAGTCCTGGATGGCAGGGCGGTCGACGGATTCCCAGCCGTTGGAGCCGGGGATCGTGCCAATGAATTCGGCGAGCTGCTGGAGGTCGTTGCGGTAGGCGGCTATGGTGTTGCCAGATGAGCCCTTTTCCACGGACAAGAACGTGAGAAAGCCATTGAGGTGCTGGCGCATGCTGGATGACAGGTCGGGCCTTTGCAGCCGCTCGGGAGAAACGATAGCCATATTCTATTTTCACCTCCTCTTGCCTGTCCAGCAGGGCTCCAGATCACCCCGCAGGACTTTGTGGATAAGGCACGACCAGCCCTCTGCGGCTGGCAATGCTCAAGGGTGAAAACGCGAAGACGACCCGCAAGTTAACAGAATTCCGGGCCAGTTCTGACAGATTACAGGCTCAACGTAACCGAGAATCAGTCGTGGCTTATGTTCCGGGCGTCTGATCCACTCGACGTAACTCCACCAGCACGGCCGGGCTGACCGCGACGAGGCCTCGCAGACCCAACACTTGCTCAAGAGCGGCGCTGGCGGCGGCCCATGTGCTCTCAGACTGGCGGTCCAAAGGCGCCCAGTAGTACCCACGCATGCGGCTCGGTTGGAACCGGCGATGCTCCGTAGAGTTCAGATGGTAGAAGCTTTCATGAAGGCAGAACGTCCCACAGCCTAGCGTGTCTCCGTCCAGGCGCCGCGGCCCAGCAGCGGCACGAAGCGACACGAACCCAGGTTGTGGCGCTGTGCGCCTTCAGGAGTCTTGATAATCTGCACCAGTTCCTGAATTTCGCGGCTGCCGACTGGCAGGACGAGGCGGCCGTTCATCGCGAGCTGGTCGAGGAGCGGTCGCGGGACGTCGGGCGAGGCTGCCGTGACGATGATGCCGGCGTACGGCGCACCTTCGGGCCAGCCGAGCTCGTCAGTGACCGAGTGCACCTCCACGTTGCTATAGCCGAGACGTCCCAGCCGCTCTGCGGCCGAGGCGGCAAGCTCAGGCACGCGTTCGACCGATACAACGCGCGCGGCGAGGAGTGAGATGAGGGCCGCCTGGTAGCCAGAGCCGGTGCCGACCTCCAGCACTCTCTCGTCACCCGTTAGCATCAGCGCCTGTGTCATCAGCGCCACCATCAACGGCTGGGAGATCGTCTGTCCGTGGCCGATCGGCAGCGGCCGGTTCTGGTAGGCCACGGACGACGCCTCGGCCGGCACGAACTCCTCCCGCGGGACGCCGCCCATTGCGTCCAGCACGCGCTGGTCGACGATACCATGCGCCAGCTCCGTGAGCAGCGACGCGCGCGCCCTCTCCAAGGACTCGCTGGTGGTTCTGTTCATCTTTCCGTTTCAAGTATACGAGTGCGGGGCCGTCGCGAAGCTGTCTAGCGCTAGCGGGTCGTGTTCGGTATAAGTATGCGAGAGGCATGAATGAAGCTTGATCTGACGCGCTTGCCGGTCGGCGAGATGATGGTGGGATTCCTGATCGTTTCGCTGCTCGTCACTTTCATTCTTGCGTTCACGCTGGTGGACTCCGGCACCGACGTGACCGACGAGGAAGTGACCGACGTTCCGACGACACCGATCGCGGGCGCCGCCGACATTGTGATGGGCGACGACTTCTTCGACTCCAACGACATCACCGTCGCAGCGGGCGACACTGTGACCTTCAACCTCACTAACGGGGGCGCCGCGGTTCACAACATGCACATCGCCCAGCCGGACGGCAGCTACACCGGGGAGGACAACTGCGAGGTCGGCGGCGAAGATCCGTGTTCGGACCCGAATTTCATCCGGGGAGGCGAGAGCGCTGTCCTTGAGTGGCAAGTCCCCGACGCGCCCGGCACGGTGATCCCCTTCCGCTGCGACTTCCACCCGGACGACATGACCGGTACGATCACGATCCAGTAGCGGCTACAGCGCCTCCAGCAATTTCTCCGCCAGCCCGCGCGTGAAGCCCGGCGTCTCCGCGATCTCGTCCGCGCTGGCGTCGCGAACGGACTTGAGCGAGCCGAACTTGCGCAGGAGCGCCTTCTTGCGCTTGGGGCCGACGCCCGGCACCTCGTCCAGCGCCGAACGCAGGCCGCTCTTCTTGCGGACGTTGCGGTGGTAGGTGATGGCGAAGCGGTGCGCCTCGTCGCGGATGCGCTGCACCAGGTAGAGGGCCTGCGACTTGCGGTCGAGCACGACCGGCTCGCTGACGCCGACGACGAACAGCTCCTCGAAGCGCTTGGCGAGCCCGGCCAGCGGGATGTGCCCGATGCCGAGGTTGCGCATGGCGTCGTGCGCGGCCGAGACCTGGCCCTTGCCGCCGTCGACGATCACGAAGTCGGGCATCGCCCCGAACGACTCGTCGTACTCGCCGGCCTCGTTCGCGCCCTCTTCCTGCGACTGGCGGCGCGCGCGCCAGAAGCGGCGTCTCAGCACCTCCTGCATCATGGCGAAGTCGTTCTGCCCGTCGACGCCCTTGATGCGGAATCGCCGGTATTCGCTCTTCTTTGGGGTTCCGTCTTCGAAGACAACCATCGAGCCGACGGCGCTCGTGCCCTGGATCGTCGAGATGTCGTAGCACTCGATGCGCTGTGGGAGCGACGGTAGTTCGAGTTCGTCCTGCAGTTGCTGCAACGCCTCTTCCTTCTTGCCGCGGTCGGCCATCCACTTCGCGCGAGCCTGCTGCAGCGATTCGCGGGCGTTGTCGACAGCGTGCTGGACGAGCGCGCGCTTCTCTCCCCGTGAAGGCGCCGTCACGCGGACGGCGCCGGCCCGGCGGCCGTTCGGCCGCTCGCCGCGGCGCTGCGTGAGCCACTGCGCGATCAGGTCTGTGTCGTCGATCTTGACCGGCAGCAGGACGCGCGCCGGGACGAACGGCGCCGACTCGTAGAACTGTTCGACGAAGCTGCGCATGATCTCGGCCTCGGTCTCGTCCGCCGTGCCGTCCAGCTGGAAGATGTCCCGGCCGATGATCAGGCCCTTGCGCACGAAGAACACCTGGACGTAGGCTTCCTGCTCCTCGCGCGCCAGGCCGAAGACGTCCATGTCCGTGCGGTCGCGCACCTCCATCACCTGACGTTCCGTCGTGCGGTCGATCGCCTGGACCTGGTCTCGCAGGCGGGCGGCGCGCTCGTACTCGAGGTCGGCGGACGCCTTCTGCATTTCGCGGCGAAGGTCGCGCGTGATCTCGTCCGTGCGGCCCTCGAGGAACATGATCGTCTGCTGGATGACCGTGTCGTATTCCTCCTTCGAGCAGAGGGAGGCGCAGGGGCCGATGCAGCGGTGGATGAAGTATTCCAGGCAGGGCCGCGGGTCGTCGCCGGTGATCTCTTTCGTGCACGAGCGCCAGGGGAAGAGCTTCTTCACGAGGTCCAGCGTTCGTCTCACGGAGCCGGCCGAGGCGAAGGGCCCGAAGTAGCGCGCACCGTCGCTGCCGATGCGGCGCGTGATCTGGACGCGCGGCCAGTCCTCGGCGACGTCGATCTTGAGGTAGGGGTAG
>JADFTG010000143.1 GCA_022560365.1 Chloroflexota bacterium
TCGGCTAACCGGATGGGACTTGGTTCGCGCGTCAGTCGCGACGAGAACGCATCCACTACTGCGCGGATGAGTTGATCTGGTGCGGGAGACTTAACAACCATGACAGGCTTGTCGAACTTGCCAAGAATTTCGATGCCCGCCCGGTCAGCCAAGTCCAGAAGCATCGCCCGGTCAATCAACTTGAACTCGATCCCGGATGCCTGAATCTCGTCGGCGTGCTCTGTGGCCTGTCGAGTGAATCCCCCTGACGTGACGACCCAGCCTCCGTCCGCTCGTTCTGAAACCACGGCTGAGTGCAATTTCTGAATGACAGGCCGCCCCACCGCTGTCTTTGGCTGGTGCTTGCACTCGACCACGATCTTGCGCTCTCCGTGAATGATGAGGTCGCGGCCTTTGTCGCCGACGCTGGGGAGGTTTTCGACGCGTCCATATCCAAGGCGATCAAACACCATCGCGCAAAACTTTTCGAACTCGAACCCACTCAGTGCATCGAGTCGGACTCTGTCACGACCTGCTGGCATGGTTGTGCCTATCCTAGCAACCGCGCCTAGCCATCGAATCAGTTTCCGTAAGACGATTACGCTGCTGTGGCACAGTGTCGAGATATGTTGCTAGCACGGAATGCGAGAGGCTCAGGAGCGGGGCGCTCAGTTGTTGAGCATCGGCCTCATAGGCAGAAAATACCGCGCCACCACCCCGCGTAGGGGCGACTGGCAGTCGCCCACAGCGCGGTCCGCCTACGCCCGGGCCGCCGCCGTCTTCTCGATGATCTCCGAGAACACGTCCGGCTTCAGACTCGCGCCGCCCACCAGCCCGCCGTCGATCGCCTCGTTCTCCATGAACCCGGCGATGTTATCCGGCGTCACGCTGCCCCCGTAGAGAATGCGCACCGCCTCCGCCGTCCCCTCGCCCGCGATCGACGCCAGCTCCCGCCTGATCAGCGAGATCGCCGCCACCGCGTCCTCCGCCGTCGCCGCCTTGCCGGTCCCGATCGCCCACACCGGCTCATAGGCGATCACGAACGTATCGGGCACGTCGACGCCGTCCAGCCCGGCGCGGGTCTGCCGCAGCAGCACGTCCTCCATCTGCCCGGCCTCGCGCTCCTCCAGCGTCTCGCCCACGCACATGATCGGCAAGAGGCCCGCCGCCAGCGCCGCCTTCACCTTGCGGTTCACGGCCTCGTCCGTTTCCCCGAAAGCGTGCCGCCGCTCCGAGTGGCCGATGATCACGTAGTCGCACAGCTCCTCCAGCTGTCCCGGCCCGATCTCACCCGTCGCCGCTGCATCGTCCTCCCAGTGCACGTCCTGCGCGCCCAGCCGCACCGTGCTCATCGTCAGCGCCGTCTCAACCGTCGCCAGGTAGATGAACGGCGGGCAGACCACCTTCTCCACGCCCTCCACGTCGTTCGCCAGCGCCACGATCTCGCCCGCCAGCTGAAACGCCGTATCCAGCCGCATGTTGCACTTCCAGTTCCCGGCAATCATCGGAACTCGGCTCAAGTCAAACTCCTCGATCGTTCGAAATCAGGCCTTGTAATCATCCGTGCATCCTGAGCAGTCCGCCGCCAGGCGGACGTGTCGAAGGGCCAGTTCCCAGCGATCATCGGCACGCGAGGCATCTTGTCACCCGTCACCTGTCCCTTGTCTCTTGTCTCTTGTCACCTGTCTCCCGCTACGCCCCGTACTTTCGCAGCCGTCCCGCGTGCGCCATCGCCAGCGGCATCGCCTCCTTCGCTGGGAACGTCCCCAGCGACCCGAGCGCCAGCCGTCGCTCGTTGAAGTACCCGCAGTCGTCAGCGCGCGCCCACTTCGAACGCAGCATGAACGGCACGGTGTGCCAGGAGTGCGCCGCCATCGCCGCCGGCGTCGAGTGGTCGCTCGCTACCATCAGCACGTCCGGCTCCATCTCCACCAGCGTGACGATCGCCGCGTCCACCTCCTCGATCTTCTCCATCTTGCGCTCGTAGTCGCCGTCCTCGCCCGCCGCGTCCGTGTGCTTGTAGTGCACGAAGAAGTAGTCGAAGCGGTCCCAGTTTTCGCGCACCACCGCAAAGCTGTCCTCCAGCGTCGGCCCGACCGCCAGCGCCTCCATCCCCACTAGCTTCGCCAGCCCGCGGTACATCGGATAGTGCGCCACCGCCGCCGGCCGCATCCTGAAGACGTCCGCCATCTGCGGCCAGTCCGGGCGCTTCGCGAACCCGCGCAGGATCAGCATGTTCGCCGGCGCCTTGTCCACAAGGTACGCCTGCGCCTCGCTCACCCACTTGTTTACGAGCGCCGCCGTCGCCTCACCGTCCTCCGTGACGCCGCGCGACGCTGGCGCCTTCACTCCCACCTTCTGCGGGTCCGTGTCCGTCACTTCGTCCGAGAGCGCTTCGCCGCGCAGCACGAGCACGAAGCGGTGTTCCCGCACCGGCTCGACCAGCGCTTGTACGCCGTCGCCCAGCGATATCTCTCTCAGCCCCGCGACCAGCTCCTCGCAGCGCTCGCTGCTGATCCGCCCGGCGCGGCGGTCCGTGATCACACCGTCGCCGTCGATCGTGCAGAAGTTGCCGCGCGCCGCCACGTCCGTCGGCTGCAGGTCGAAGTCGATCCCGGCCGCCTCCAGCACGCCGCGCCCGATGTTGTACACCAGCGGGTCGTACCCGAAAAGCGCCAGGTGGCCGGGCCCGCTTCCGGGCGTCACGCCGGTCGCCACCGGCACCGTCAGCCCGCAGATGCTCTCCTTCGCCAGCCGGTCCAGGTGCGGCGTCCACGCCGCTTCCAGCTCCGTGCGGCCCGTCTCCGGGTGCGGCAGACCGCCCAGCCCGTCCATCACGAACAGGACGATCTTCGTCTCAGCTTCCTGCGACAGCTCCCGCGCCAGTGCCAGATCCATGCCGTTTCCGATTATCGCCCAACGCCAACCCCCGTACCAGCCAGTCGTGCCCGCGCTACCGCTCACTAACGACCGAACACCCGTAGCCGTAGGGCTTAGCCGCGCGGCTTAATAATCACAACGCTGCGACTCCACAACTAACACCTAACACCTAATACCTAACACCTCGCACCTACCCCGTGCGACGGAAGCAGCCCACCTCGTGATCGTCCACCATCCCCACGCTCTGCATGTGCGCGTAGCACACCGTCGGCCCCACGAACCGGAATCCGCGCTGCTTCAGGTCCTTCGCCATCGCGTCCGACTCCGGAGTCGTCGCCGGCAGCTCCTTGTAGCTCCGGAACGAGTTCACCTTCGGCTTGCCGCCCACGAACCCCCAGATGTAACTGTCGAACGACCCGAACTCCTCGCGCACCGCAATCAGCGCCTGCGCATTCGAGATCGCGCTCGCCACCTTCAGCTTGTTGCGCACGATCCCCGCGTCGCCCAGCAGCCGCTTGACGTCCCGCTGCGTGTAGCGCGCCACCTTCTCATAGTCGAACCCGTCGAACGCGCGCCGGTAGTTCTCGCGCTTGTTCAGGATCGTCGTCCAGCTCAGCCCCGCCTGCGCTCCCTCCAGCACCAGCATCTCGAAGTGCCGCCGGTCGTCGTGCGCCGGCTCGCCCCACTCCTCGTCGTGATAGCGCAGCATCAGCTCCGACCCCAGCGCTGCCCACCCGCACCGCTTCCGCTCACTCATCTCGGCGCTGAGTATACGCGACAGAACGCCACCCTCGAAGCCTGACATGGCACACGCAGCGGAGTGCCTTTCCAGCGGTCAGACGACCCATAGGGACCCGTAGGACAGGCCTCCTCGACGCACCCCTCTCGAAGGACACCTACCGCTCATCCTGAGGCTCTCGAAGGACGTCCATCCGCTCACTACACAGACGCCATGCGAAGAGCCTTGTCCACGAACCCGGAGGGAAGGCCTCCAGCATCTCAGCGCGCCGCCGTCACGACAGGCGCGCCGGCGACGCCGCCATCGGCTCGCGGCCGCGGGAACGGCACCAGGCTTCGTACTCGGGCACGGTCTCGCCCACCACATAGAGAAAGTAGAAGCAGCCCATCTCGCCCATGAAGCGGAAGTTCTTGCGCAGGTCCTTCACCGTCGCCTCGAAGCCGCCGTGGGAGCGCAGGTACTTGCGAAAGCCGCCGTGCTCGGCTTCGAGCGCAAGCATCCGATTCGCGTTCTCGATAATCGCCTCGATTTTGCGCCGGTTGCGGATCACGCGTGTGTCCTGCGTGAGCGCGTCGATCTCGCGTTCGCCCAGCCTGGCGACGCCCTCGGCGTCGAAGTCGCGGAAGGCGTCGCGGATGCCATCCCACTTCTTGTTCACCACCTGCCAGGACATGCCGGACTGAAAGACCGCTTTGCTCATTACCTCCAGGTAGTCGCCCAGCCGCTTGGGCTTGACCTGGGGTGGGGCGCCGTACTCTGGCATCGCATCGCTCCTGGCTGCGCGTCTGGGACGGTACACCTATCCTATGCACAGCTGTCGCGCCTGTCAATCGCAAGGCGTTGGGAAAAC
>JADFTG010000144.1 GCA_022560365.1 Chloroflexota bacterium
ATAGCGGACGCGGCGGTTATCGGAAGCGCGATTATCGACGAGATCGCCAGGAGCGATCCGTCAGAGCAACCGGAGAGGCTAAAGAGATATGCAGAGGTGGTCACCGGCCGACGGAGAACAGCCGCGTAGGGCCGTTCGGGCTCGTCTAACGACGGGTCACGTCGGCCGCATCTATGAGGCTGGCTCTCGGGCCGGCATCTTTGGCGCCCGCTAGGCAGTCGGTGCAGGCCGGCCCGTGGCGGGCCGGGAGACAGTCGGCATGCTGGTAAGGGGCGTCAGGGGCGCGACCACAATAGAGGCCAACACAGTCGAGGCAGTCCTCGAGGCCTCGTGGGAACTTCTCTCCGCCATGGTGGAGGCCAACGATATCGATGCTGAATACGTTGCGTCGGCGCTCTTCACCACCTCACCAGACGTCAACGCAGAGTTTCCCGCAGTCGCCGCCCGGGAGATGGGCTGGGAGCACGTGCCGCTGCTCTGTGGACACGAGATGAGCGTTCCGAAGGCGCTGAAGATGTGCCTCAGGATCCTCATCCACGTGAATACCGATAAGCCCGCCAAAGACATCCGGCACATCTACCTGCGGGGCGCCACCGCACTGAGGCCGGACATCGAGAAACAGGACGACTGACGTAATCGTCAGGCAAGGGAGTCGAAGTAATGATCGTAGTGATGAAAACTGGAGCAACCGAAGAGCAGATCGCCGGTGTACGGAAGGCGATCAAGGAGCTCGGGTTCAAGGACCACCCCATCCTCGGCGAGGAGCGGTCCGTGGTCGCCGTGCTGGGCCACGTCTACCCGGAGCTGGTGGACGAGCTGGGCGTGCTGGACGGCGTCGATTCGGTCGTGCGCATCAGCAAGCCGTTCAAGCTGGCCAGCCGCGAGGTGAACCCGTTCAACACAGTCGTCCGCGTCGGCGGCGTCTCGATCGGCGATGGCAACGTTGTGGTGATGGGCGGACCGTGCTCTGTGGACACCGAAGAGAACGTGATGATCACGGCCCGCGCGGTCCGCGACGCCGGTGGGCATATTCTGCGCGGCGGCGCGTTCAAGCCGCGCTCCAGCCCGTACGCCTTCCGCGGACACGGCGAGAAGGGCCTCAAGATGCTGGCCGCCGCGCGCGATGAGACTGGCCTGCCGGTCATCACTGAGGTGATGGACGCGCGGGACGTGGAACTGGTCGCGAAGTACGCCGACATTCTGCAAATCGGCGCGCGCAACATGCAAAACTTCGCGCTGCTGGACGAGGTCGGCAAGGCGGCCCGGCCAGTGATGCTCAAGCGCGGCCTCTCGGGGACGATCGAGGAGTGGCTGCTGGCGGCGGAGTACATCCTCTCGCACGGCAATCGCGATGTGATCCTCTGCGAGCGCGGCATCCGCACGTTCGAGACCGCGACGCGGAACACGTTCGACGTCAGCGCGATCCCGCTGGTCAAGCGTCTATCGCACCTGCCGATAATCGGTGATCCGAGTCACGCTACTGGCGCCTGGTACCTGGTGGAGCCGGTTGCCCTGGCCGCGATCGCGGCGGGCGCCGACGGCCTGATCGTCGAGGTGCACCCGGAGCCGGACCACGCTCTGTCCGACGGCGCGCAGTCGCTCACGCCTGAGAACTTCGCGAAGCTGGTGGAGCGGACGCGGACGCTGGCGCAGGCACTGGGCCGCGATCTGGCGCCGACGGGCGTGACCGGTGAAAAAGCGCGCAAGGCGAGCTAGCGCACGCAGGCGAGTGCTTGAAGGCACAGGGGGCGCGTATTACGCGCCCCCTGTGCCTTCCGGGCCCCGCATAATTGAGCCGTAAAGAGTAAGATGACCACAAAAAACGATAAAAAGGCTAAGCAGTTAAGCAAATCCTCTTGGCAGAAGGCCTTCGCCCTGTCTATCATGGGTGAGATGGTGCAGATCCAGGTCCACGGCTTCGAAGGGCCGATCGACCTTCTCCTGGAACTGATCGATCGCCAGGAGCTGGACATAACTACACTGTCGTTGGCAGAGGTCACGGCCCAGTACTGGCAGGAGCTCGAGAACGCCGGCGACCTCGATCCTGATGCCCTCGCCGACTTCATCAGCGTCGGCTCGAAGCTGATGTACATCAAGTCGAACGCGCTCCTGCCCAGCGCCGAACCACCGCCGGGTGACCTGGACGAACGCATCGAGGAGACGGCGGCCGACCTGACAGCCGCGCTGGAGGAGCACCGTCGCTTCCGCGACGCTGTCGACCTGTTCCGTCAGCTTGAGGAAGAAGGCCGCCGCACGTTCGCGCGCACGGCGCCGCCGAGGAACGTGCCGATGCCGCCGGGCCTCGAAGGCGTGACGCTGGACAACCTGCTGAGCGCGGTCAAGGACGCGCTCGCCAGCCGCCCCGCCGAGAGCGATGAAGAGGCCGTGATCCACGTCGAGGCGGTCACGGTGGCGGAGAAGATCGACGAGATTTCGGCGAAGCTGTCGCGCAAGAGTGGCCGCCTGCCGTTCCGGCCGCTGCTCAAGGCTTGCCAGACGCGGACGGAGATCGTCGTGCTGTTCATGGCGGTTCTGGAGCTGATCAAGGGCGGCGGCCTGTGGGCCGAGCAAGAAGAGGCGTTCGGCGAGATCCAGCTGATCGACACGGCGGCGGAGGCGGAGGCGGCGGTGGAACCTGCGGGCTCCTAGCCACCTTCGGACAACAAACAGGCCGGGCGATGAGCCCGGCCTCATGTTTGGTTCGCGCTGCGGTTACGCGCGGGCGAGGCGGCGGCCGCCGCGACGGCGGCCGAAGCGTGACCCGCCGCCGAACTTCTTCGGCTTGCTGTTCTGGGTCTTCGCCTGAGTTTGCTTGTGCAGCGGTTCGTGCTGGCGTGCTCCATTAGCGCCGTTTTCGGAGCCGGGAGCGGGGATGCGTGGCAGCTTAACGCCGAGCTTGCGCTCGATCTCGTGCCACTTCGACAGGTCCGTCGCCGTAACGAGCGTGATCGCCTGGCCGGAGCGGCCCATGCGACCGGTGCGGCCGATGCGGTGCGTCATAAGGTCGGCAGTATCCGGCACGTCGAAGTTGATGACGCGGGCGATGTGCAGTACGTCGAGGCCGCGGGCGGCGACGTTCGTGGCGACGAGCACGTCGGACTTACCCTCCCGAAAGCGGCCCAGCGCGCGGTCACGCTGGTTCTGGCCCAGGTTCCCCTCCAGCACTGACACCTGGAAGCCCTGATTGATCAGCTTCCGGCCGAGGTTGCGGACGCCGTGCTTGGTGCGGCCGAAGACGAGTGTCGTGCCGTCCAGAGGCTGCCTCAGCAGCTTGATCAGGACCTGGAACTTGTCCTGACGGAAGACGTCCATGACGACCTGCTCGATGTCGAGTTCGTCCTCTTCGTCCTTGGACGAGATGATTTTCGGGTCGATCTGGTGCTTGCTGGCGATCTTGTGGACCCAGTCGGGCGTCGTTGCCGAGAACAGGGCGGTGAGGCGATCCTTTGGCGTGCCGGAGATGATGCGCTCAACGTCTGGCGCGAAGCCACGGTCGAGCATCTCGTCGGCCTCGTCGAGGATGAGCAAGCGCAGCTGCTCCATCCGCAGGCTGCGGCGGCGCATGTGATCCAGCACACGGCCGGGTGTGCCGACGACGACGTGGCTGCCTCGGCGCAGGGCAGTCTCCTGTGGCCCGTACGAGACGCCGCCGTAAAGGAGCGTCACGCGCAGACCAGAGCCTTTGCTCACGTCGCTGAGGACGGAGCCGACCTGCCGCGCCAGTTCACGCGTGGGAGTGAGGACGATCGCCTGCACTTCGCGTCGAGAGGGATCGCAGTGCTCCATGATGGGGAGCGCGAAGGCAAGGGTCTTGCCGGAGCCCGTCTGGGCCTGGGCAATGATGTCTCGCTTTTCGAGGAGGATAGGGATCGATTGCGCCTGGATAGGCGTTGGTGTGTGGATGTCCATCCGCTCCAGCGCCTTCAGGCTGGATTCGCGGAGGGCATAGTCATAGAACTTGGGCAAAAAGGAGGTTCCTTTCCTGTGTGGGTGAGGAAGTGCGCGGGTGTGTAAGCGAGCGAAATTCCAAACTTAGCTTTTGCTAAGTATAACCCAGCCTGCCTAACATGGGCAATTCCGTCCGCTGGCGGCGCTGATGCGCCATCTCGTAAACTACTGTCGCAATGGCGATCAACATGACCAAGAACGACCGCGTTGAGGCTGCTCTCAATGGGGACGACGTCGACCGCGTTCCCGTATCGGCGTGGTGGCACGATTACGAGCGCGAGTGGTCAGCCGCCGGCCTGGCGGAGGCGACGCTTGAGAGCTACCGGGAGTATGACTGGGACTTCGTGAAGGTGAACCCGCGGTTCTGCTACTACGCCGAGCCCTGGGGCACCGACTACACTCGCTACACCGACCGGATGCCGGAGCCGAAGACGATCGCCGTGCGAGGCGCTTCTGACCTGCCGAAAATTAAGATG
>JADFTG010000145.1 GCA_022560365.1 Chloroflexota bacterium
CCGATCAGCGTTCTCGCAGCGCGGGCGCGCGTCTTCACAAGCGAAACCGCCGGTCGCACCGGCGGCAACGCTAGGTTACCAGACGGCCTATGGGCTGTCGAGGCTGATTGCTGGCCCCTGAGGCGGCGGTTACACTGGCGGCAACGCCTCGCCCGGCCGGGGCGGGCCGGACGGCAGATGCAGTCAACGATTTCAGGCCGCGGCTTCCTCTTCAACGTCAACCTCGTCTTCCTTTCGCAGGTAGCGATATACGGGCTCGCCTTCGTCCTGCGTGTCGTCCTCGCGCGTGGCCTCGGCGACGACGGTCTGGGCACTTACTCGCTCTTCTTTGTCGCCGTGCTGGTGGCGGGCGGCATCGGCAACCTGGGCATCGGCCTCGGCAACGTCTACTTCCTCAACAAGGGGACGTACTCGTACCGCACGCTGCTCTCTGGCAGCATCGCCGCCTTTGCCGTCATGTCGATCGTCGGCTGGTTCGTGATCGGCGCCTGGGGCCTGGCCAGCGGCGCTGACCTCTTCGTCGAGGATGAGACGTACTGGCTCTACGGGGCCGCGCTACCCGCGATCATCGGCTACACGATCTTCACGTCGTTCCTGCACGGCTCCAGCCGCTTCGTGGCGCTCAGCCTGGTTGCCGTGGTGCAGGGTGGCATCGCGGCGGTCGGCGCCGGGGTGCTGCTGGCGGCGGACGACCTCGACATCGGCAGCGCGATCGCGGTCTGGTCCGTGTCGTTCCTCGCCGCGGACGTCGTCACGCTGGCGTTGATCTTGCCGGGGAACCTGGATCTGGGCCGGGTGATCCGGCCGCCGTTAGACGTGCTCCGGGAGCAGATCAAGTACGGCGCACAGGGCCAGGCCGCGAACATGGCGGCGCTCTTCAACTATCGCCTCGACCTGTTCCTCGTCGCCGCCATTGTCTCGACGGCCAGCGTCGGCCACTATGCCGTCGCCGTCGGGCTTGCCGAGAGCGTGTGGTGGATCTCGTCGGCGATATCGATGGTGCTGCTGCCACGGCTGACGGCGATGGAGAAGGCTGACGCCGACGAGGTGACTCCGATCATCAGCCGCAACACACTGCTGATTAGTTTGCTGGCGGCGGGCGGCTTGATCGCCGTATCGCCCGTGGCGATCCAGGTGCTGTTCGGCAGCGACTTCTACCCGGAGGCGTTCCTGCCGCTGGTGCTGCTGATGCCGGGGATCGTGGCAGCCAGCGCAACGCGGGTGCTGGGGAGCTACCTCTTCAGCCGGGGCAAGATAATCTTCACGACTTTCGCGACGTTCATCGCGCTGGGCGTGACTATCGCGGCGGACCTGGTGCTGATCCCGCTGTGGGAGGTTGAGGGCGCGGCGGTCGCTTCGTCGATCGCTTACGTCACGGCGCTGGGCGCAACGGCGTACTGGTACCGGCGGGAATCGGGACGGGGCGTGACCGAGGCGCTCCTCTGGCGGCCAAGCGACATCGGCTACTACACGGCCGCGCTCAAGCGCGCAATCGGGCGGCGCGCGGGGGGCGAGGTGTCAGGCGCCGAGACGCTGCCGCAGGACGAGCCAGACGAAGACGGGTAACGCCAACTGCCGCCGCAGCCGTGAAGGCTGACGCAGCAGACGGAAGAGCCACTCCAGACCGGCACGGCGCATCCAGCGGGGCGCGCGTCGCGTAGCGCCCGAGATGAACGAGAGCGATCCGCCCTCGGCGACGGCGACGCGCACGTTCAGGCGCGACAGGTTCTCGGCGATCCACTTCTCCTGTCGCGGGAAGCCCATGGCGACGAGCAGGACGTCCGGCGACGCGGCGTTGATCGCCTCAATCACAGCTTCGGTGTCCGGGCTCCGGAAGTAGCCGTCGCGCGCGCCGGCGATCGTGAGCGACGGCAGGCGTTCGCGGATCGCCTGGGCCGCGCCCGCCGACTCTTCCGCTGTGCCCCCGAGCAGGTACACGGTGCGGCCGGACTCAGCGAGCGCCCTCAGCATCTCCCACGTAAAGTCGACGCCGGCCATGACCTGGCGCAGCGGCCACCGCAGCGCCGAGGGACGAAACACGAGCGAGGCGAGCGACAGGGGAAACTGCAAGAGCGCCCGCAGGCTGTCACCGGGCAGCGACAGGTAGTTGGCCGCCCAGAGGACGCCGGCGCCGTCCGGAAGGCACACCGCAGCGCCGTTCAGGATGTCGCGGACTCGCTCGTCGCTATGGGCGCGCGGCATGAACTCCGAGTACGGCTTGACGACGTACGTCTTCGCGTCTTCGCCGGCGAGCCTCGCGATCTCGGCGGCGGCTTCGCGGCGAGTGAGATCGTGAAAACGGACGCCAAGTATCTCTACCGTGGCGGCGGTCACGACCGTCGCCGGCCGCGGCCACCGCGCCGGCCCCGGCGCTGGCCACGGCGCCGCCTGCCGCCTGTATCAGAATGCGCGCTGGGCGGCGGCGCATCCTCGGCGAGGATGCTGTCGAGCGCCTGGAACGCGACCTCGGCAACGTACTTGCCGCGGACCAGCGCGCGTCCGTTCTGGCTGACGATGCGCCAGCGGTCCTCGTCCGTCAGGAGCGAGACGATCGCCTCAGCCAGCGCGTCGTCATCACGCGCCAGGAGGACGTGGTCACCGGCCAAGATGTCGAGGCCCTGCGCCGCCGCGACGCTGGCCACGGTCGGCAGCCCGCGGGCGAGAGCGTTCAGGATCTTGAGTCGCGTGCCGCCGCCGGTCTGCGTCACCTCGGCGAAGACCCGGGCGCGCTGGTACAACGGCTCCGCGTCTTCCAGCGGCCCGACGTACTGAACGGAGGGGGTGCGCTCGGCCAACTGGATCAGGCGACGTGGCGCGTCGCGGCCGGCGACGGTTAACGTGACGTCGGGGAGACGCCCGCGGACGAGCGGCAGGATACGCGTGATCAACCGCTCGAGGCCGTCGATGTTCGGTTGCCAGCTGAGCGTGCCGAAGTACATGATCTCGGACTCTGACTGGGCGAACGAGAGCGAAGGCAGATCGAGCAGCGCCGGGTCGGGGATGTTTGGCAGAAGATGCACACGGTCCCTGTCGACACCGATCGACACCAGCGCTCGCGCGTCTTCGGCCGAGACCGCGAAGACGGCGCCGAAGCGGGACATGATCTTTGCCTCGTACTTGCGCACGCGCGCGGCTTCGCGGCCGGCGAGCCAGCGCAGGGGACCGACGCCGCGCTTGGCCGACTCGCGCTCCCAGAGGCGGTATTCGGCGTTGTGCTGGTGGAGCATGGTTAGGCCCGGGAACCACTCTGGCAGGTACTGCGCCACCAGCCAGCCGTCGACGAAGACAGCGTCGGGCAGGCCGGCCGCCAGCTTCTCTTCTATCAGCGCTTTCATCTGACCGGAGCGGTTGCGCTCGACGCTCAGCGGCAGGCCGCCGAGGTAGCTGCGGATGAGGTTGCCGGGGCTGCGTCCACGGTTCACAAGCACGGTCTGCACGCCGTGCTCGGCGGCCCACATCTCCTGCGCCTGCGTCAGCGGCGCCCGGATGATCGAGACTGCGGCAACGCTGTGGCGGCGGCTCAGATAGTCGAAGACGCTGAGCGTTTTGAGCGCCGCGCCGCTAACGGGCGGGAACGGGAAGTTGGCGGTGATGAAGAGAATGCGCATCCGGTCCGCTTACCGCGCGCCCTTCTTCGTCATCACCAGCCGGAGCGTGCGGACGAGGATCATCAGATCGATTGAGAGCGGGTGGCGGCGCACGTAGCGCAGGTCGTAGCGCACCTTTTCGTAGTGGGTGAGGTCGGAGCGGCCGTTGACCTGCGCCAGGCCGGTCATGCCCGGCTTCACCTGGTGTCGCTGGCGAAAGTGGGGCGGCCAGGCCTCGACGATCTCGGGGAGGTCGGGGCGCGGGCCGACGAGGCTCATGTCGCCCTTGACGACGTTCACCAGCTGCGGCAGCTCGTCGACGGTGGTCTTGCGCAACGTCCAGCCGATGGCCGTGGCGTGCCGCGGGCGGCCCTTCGGGCTCAGGAGGCGGCGCATCAGGTCGCCCGTGGGCAGCCGCTCAGCGAGGTCGCTGCCCCGGCGGTTGTGGTGCATCGTGCGGAACTTGAGGAAGCGGAAGACGCCGCCGTTCAGGCCGACTCGGTCTTGCTTGATGAGCACGGGCCCCGGCGACTCCATCTTGATCAGCGCCGCCGCCAGCGCGAACACCGGCCAGAGGATGCCGATCATCAGCCCGCCCACAGTGATATCGAGCAGGCGCTTGAGCGGCGAAGTCTCGCCGGTCTCCACGCGGCCAATGCCGGGATATCGTTCTTCGGGCAGAGGCCCGCCGGCCGGCTTCTGGCCGTTCGGTCCGGCCGGGGCCGTGTCCCGCACTTGCCTGGCGTCCGGGTCTCTCATCAGTGGCCCGCCCGCGCCGCGATCAGCTCTGCTATCTGCGGCGTGCGCATGTGGTCGGCGAGC
>JADFTG010000146.1 GCA_022560365.1 Chloroflexota bacterium
GCTCTCCGGCATCCTCATGATCAAGGCCTACCATCAGGACCGCGGCGACAGCGCGCGCCGCAAGGTGCTCGTGCCCGAGTCCGCGCACGGCACAAACCCGGCGACCGCCGCGATGGCCGGCTTCGACGTCGTCACGGTGCCGTGCGACGACGACGGCAACGCGGATACCGGCTTCCTCGCCGAGAACATCGACAAGACAGTCGCCGGGATGATGTACACGCTGCCCTCAACGCTCGGCCTGTTCGATCGCGAGGTGGGCCGCATCGCCGGGATGCTGCACGCCAAGGGTGCGCTCCTCTACGGCGACGGTGCGAACCAGAACGCCTTCCTGGGCCGCGCGCGCTTCGGCGACATGGGCTTCGACGTCGTGCACCTCAACCTGCACAAGACGTTCTCAACTCCGCACGGCGGTGGCGGCCCCGGTGCCGGGCCCGTCTGCGTGAAGTCGCATCTCGCGCCGTATTTGCCGGCGCCGGTCGTCGAACAGTCTGACGGGAACTTCAGCCTGGCGCGGCCGCCGAAATCGATCGGCAAGACGATGGCGTTCCACGGCAACTTCGGCGTCCTCGTCCGCGCGCTGACCTACATGAAGTCGCTCGGTGGCGACGGACTGCGCCACGTCAGCGAGAACGCCGTCATCAACGCCAACTACGTGCAGGCGCGGCTCAAGGGCGCCTACAAGCTCGCCGTCGACCGGCCGTGCATGCACGAAGTCGTCCTCTCGGGCTCACGTCAGAAGAAGCGGGGGCCGAACACGCTGGACATCGCCAAGCGCCTGATCGACTACGGCTTCCACCCGCCAACGATCTACTTCCCGCTGATCGTCGATGAGGCGATGATGATCGAGCCGACGGAGACGGAGAGCATCGAGGCGCTGGACGCCTTCTGCGACGCGATGCTGGCCATCGACCGCGAATGCACGGAGACGCCCGAGATCGTGAAGTCCGCCCCCACGACAGCGCCGCTCCGCCGCCTGGACGAAGCGTCGGCGGCCCGCAAGCCGGTGCTGCGCTGGCAACCGCCGGCGTAGGCGTCGTCTCGACAACTCGGCTGCTGTAGAGTGGGGAACCACGTTTCGAAAGGTGAACCATGACCACTGAACCGCTTGGCGAACTGAACCTGCCGCACCGGCAGCTCCTCGGCCCCGGGCCGTCCAACGTACACCCACGCGTCTACCGCGCGATGATGCAACCGGTCATCGGCTACCTTGACCCGGTGTTCATCCAGCTCATGGACGACACGCAGCGGCCGCTGCGCACAGCCTTCCGCACGGAGAACGATATGACGATGGCGATCTCCGGCACCGGCACTGCCGGCATGGAGGCGGCTATCTACAACATCACTGAGCCGGGAGACAACGTCATCGTCTGCATGAACGGCTTCTTCGGTACGCGTATGGCTGACATGGCGAAGCGCTGCGGCGCTGCCGTCTTCCCGGTCGAGGCCGACTGGGGACGCATCATCGAACCGGAACAGATCAGCAAGACGCTTAAGAAGGCCGGCCGGGCCAAGGCCGTGATGATCGTCCACGGCGAGACGAGCACCGGCATCCTGCAGCCGCTCGAAGAGATCTCGCGCATCACGCACGAAGCCGGTGCACTCCTGCTCGTCGACGCCGTCACCAGCCTCACCGGCTGCGAGCTAAGGATCGACGACTGGGGTATCGACGTCTGCTACGCCGGCACGCAGAAGTGCCTGTCCGGCCCGCCGGGAATGGCGCCGCTGACCGTGAGCGAGGCGGCGATGCAGGTGATCCAGAGCCGCAAGGAGCTGGTCGCCAGCTTCTACTTCGACCTGAACATCCTCGGGCGCTACTGGGGTGGCGGCACCACGCGCATGTACCATCACACGCCGCCGATGACCATGCTCTACGCGCTGCGGGAAGGACTCCGCATCGTGCTCGAAGAAGGGATCGAGGCGCGCATCGTCCGCCACAAGCGCAACGCCGACGCCCTCACGGCCGGCCTGGGGGCGATGGGCATGACGCTGCACGCGCAAGAGGGCTATCGACTGCCGCCACTGACGACGGTGCGCGTGCCCGAAGGCGTCGAGGAACGTAAGCTGCGCCAGGGCCTGCTGGATGAGCACAACATCGAGGTCGGCGGCGGCATCGGCGACCTTGCCGGGAAGGTCATGCGTATTGGGCTGATGGGCTACAACTCGACGCCGCAGAACGTACTCGGCCTGCTCTTCGCGCTCGAGACGGAGCTGCTGAAGCACGGCGTTGGCCTGGACAAGGGCGCCGGCGTCCAGGCGGCAGTACGCTTCTACGACGAGAACTAGCCGCCCCCTGCGAATGTGACCACGGTCTCTTTTCACGTTCTTCTGCGCGCGTTAGAATCCTCCTCAGACAGAAGGAGGAGACATGGCAACTCGCGAAGACATCATCCAGACTCTCGAACTGACCGTGCGGGAGGGCAAGCGCACAACGTCGCTGTTCGCCGACGGCGAATGGGACGCCAAGCGCGACTCGGGCTGGACGCCGAGGCAGGTGTACTGTCACCTGGCGGCGACGGCGAAGATCGTGCCGCAACTCGGCGCAGGCCTGGCAAGCGCATCCGAAGACACGGACATCGCTGCCGGAATGGACCTCAACGCCATGAACGCGCAGGCGGTCGGCCAGATGGAGGGCATGGAGCCGGCCCAGATCATGCAGGCGTTCGAAACGAACTACGCCGAACTGATCGACTATGTGAAGAACCTGCCGGAAGAGCAGCTGCAGGCCAAGCGCCGCTTCCTCTCCGAGAGCGTGCCGGTTTCAGACATCCTCGCCAGCTCGATCGGACTGCACGGCATCCACCACGTGTACGAAGCCTTCAGCCGCTTCGGAGGCTGAGCGCCTGCCAGAGCTCTCCGGCAAGCGCGTGATCGTCCTCGGCGCCGAGACCGCGCTTGGCCGCGAATGCGCGCAGGCGCTGGCGGATGCGGGCGCGACTCTGGCGCTCGTGGCCTCGACGGTGGACGCTGACGCCGCCTTCGGCGCGCAGCGCCTGGCGCGACGGCTCGGCGCGGCGATGAGTCAGGCGATCGACGGTTCGAACCTGGCGGCGCTGCGCGTCATGGTGCGCCAGGTCGGGAAGTCGCTCGGTGGCCTCGACGCCGTCGTCGACGCGACGGGCGTCGCTCAGACGCAGGGCATCGCGGAGCCACTCGCGCGCCGCGAGATGGGCCGGACGGGCGGCGGCGTCTACGTCGTCGCCGATGACGCGGGCGCAGTGGTCCGCTCGGTTGCCGCTGATAAGACGTAGCCGTAAGCTGGCTCGCGGAACGCCCCGCGCAGCAGAAGCAGGAGGCCCGATGCCCATCCTCGATAAACTGAACCTCATCGGCAAGGTGGCCATCGTCACCGGCGCGGGCCGCGGCCTTGGCCGGGCGATGGCGCTGGCCCTCGCCGACGCCGGTGCGGACCTCGTACTCACCGCTCGCACTCACTCGCAGCTTGAGGAGACGGCCGATCTCGTCCGCGCGAAGGGCCGGCTGGCGCTCTGGGTCTCGTGTGACGTAACGGACTCCAGCTCAGTCGGTGCGATGATCGATTCAACGATATCGGAGTACGGGCATATCGATATCCTGGTCAACAACGCCGGCGGCGCCACGCCCGGGATGGATCATACGCTGACTGAGATCACTGACGAAGAGTGGCGCGTCGGTGTCGACACGAACCTGACCGGCGCGATGCACTGTTCACGGGCGGCGATCCCGCACATGCTCGAGGAGGGCGGCGGCAAGATCATCAACGTCACCTCCGGCTTCGGGTTCCGCGCCGCCCGCGACAACTTCATCTACACGACCGCCAAGGCCGGCCTCGTCAACTTCACGCGCGCCCTGGCGATGACGTACGCGCCGGAGATCCAGGCCAACCTGATCGCGCCTGGCCTCTTTCCCCACGACAACCGGGCGATGATCGAGTGGTGGCGCGAGGGCAAGTACACGCCGATGGGCCGCCTGGGCAAGGACGAAGAGCTCGGGCCGCTGGTCGTACTTCTCGCCTCGGGCCTCACGTCGTACATGAACGGGCAGGCGATCGTGCTTGACGGGGGTGGGCTCGCCGGTGGCCACGCGCCGACCGGCTTCGCGCCCGTCGTACCGCTCCCGGAGGGCTCCTGATGCGCGAGCAGTTCTCACTCGACGGCAAGCGGGCGCTGGTGATCGGCGCCTCGAACGCCATCGGCCGCGCCATCGCCGTGGCGCTGGCGGAGGCGGGCGCAGACGTCGCGGTGGCGACGACGACGCCCTCGAAGGACGAAGAGACGGCCGCCAATTCGTGCGCGAACGAGATCTGGGCGCTCGGCCGCAAGGGGTTCGCGCAGGCGATCGAAGCCGCGGACGAGGCGGACGTGAGCGCGCTCGTCGAGCGGACGGTCGGCGAGCTCGG
>JADFTG010000147.1 GCA_022560365.1 Chloroflexota bacterium
AGATGGGCATGAAGGTGCCCACGCGCCCGCAGGTGATGGTGTTCGTCACCAGCATCATGACTTCCTTGAGCGCCTCTTCGCTGAGCGCGCCCTGCTCGAAGCCCCGGAGGAAGTCCAGATCCAGCGCGGGGGCTTGCGGCAGGCGGCCTCCCAGCGCGCCACCCTCGCCGCGGTCGCCGTGGCAGAGGCGACAGTTGAGGGCGAACGTGGTGGCGCCGCGTTCGGCGGCCATCTCAATCTGCTCGTCCGCTGCCGAGTCGGAACGGAAGGGGTCCCAGATGGTGTATGCGCCGATGGCGATAACGGTGAAGAACAGGACGATCACCATCGCGTTGATCTGCTTGCCAGTGTTCATCCGCTTCCTTTGCGCACTCGCAGTTCTCTGCGGCTAAATGCGTGTGACTCGCTCAGCGTTGTCCGGCCCGCCGCGCGTTGTGTCGCCAGTGTCGACGATGATCCGTCCGTTCTGGATGGTCATACTCATCGTGTCTAGGGAGCGGGGCGCCGGGCCGAAGACGAGAACGCCGGCGTCGGTGTAGGTGGAGCCGTGGCAGGGACAGCGGAACCAGCCCTTCTTAGGCGCGCCGGTGGTCGGGTCGGGCCAGACGAAGGTATCCTTCCAGGGGACGGTGCAACCCAGATGCGGGCACTTCCACCAGAGCGCGAGCAGGCCGGGCCCGCCCTGCTCCTGGGTGAGGTGCACCATCCAGAAGCGGCCTTCGACGATATTCAGCGGGTCGGCGCCCTCTTCAGGGATGCGGTCGGGCGTGACGTTGATCGGCCCACCGAAGCCGCCGCCACCGCGCGGCCACATGAAGTCCAGCGACGAGCCGAGAAGGCCGACGGGGATCAGTGCCATGGCCGTCCAAAAGCCGCCCAGGATGAAAATGCGGCGCGTCACGAGCTCGCGCTTTGGCAGGGGCGTGGCGACGGGCGTATCGACGGCCAGCGCGCGCGCCGGGTCGGGCGTCGCCTGGGGCACGTCAGCCTGCGGGTCTGGTTCGTCGGTCATCTCGCTCCTCTTTAACCCTCGTCTACCTTGATCTCCCACGGCCAGATCAGGTTCTGACCCTCGCCACGGAAGAAGCTCCCAACCATCGATAGCGCCAGGTACGCGACCAACACGGCCGTAAACATGACGATGAAGAGGTCGCGTTTGGTGCGCAACCAGCCGACACGGAATAAGACATAGATGATCGCCACCGCAAAGCCGGCGACCGTCGATAGTGGGATTACCTGCTCGGCCATGATCGACGGTATGTTCAGGTTCATGTCGCACCAGAGGTGGAAGCTCCCGACGTTGCCGCAGATGTTGTTGAACGGCACCGGGATGCGGTCCAGGTCCCGGGGCCAGTCGAGGTTGCTGTCGTCGACGCCAAGGAAGTTGGGCCACGGGACGCTGAACTCCAACCGCTTCGAGATGTCCTTCGTCGAGAGGAGGCCTGTGTGCTCTTCACCTTCTGCGTCCTGCAGGCAGGGGGTCCCCTGGTGTTGCGCCTCTGCGTTGCACGATGGGATCCAGCGCGTCAGGCGCTCCGCGTACGTGCGTTCGCCCGCGTCGAAGGACACGAGCGCGCCGACGATAATGACTGAGTAAGCCGCCGAGACTAGCGTGAGGCGGACGGCGTGTTTAGAGCCGAACCAGACACCTTGCCCGGCGCGGCTGCGGTCAACATAAGGGATCGAGGCGAAGAAGCCGAGCGCGATCGTCGGCAGGAGGACGCCGGCCCAGGCCTTGTCCATGTGCAGGAGCAGCTCCTGCAAGTTGAGGAAGTACCACGGGGCCTTCGACGGGTTCGGCGTCAGCTCCGGATTCGCACGATTGAGCAGCGGGGCGTTGATGAAGACGGACAGCATCAGGAAAGTGATCGTAAAGACCACGGCGGCGATGAACTCGACGAAGACGAGGTCCGGCCAGACCAGAACCTCTTCTTCGCGCTGGCGCTTGGGCCGTGGCCTGGCCTTAGCGGCCGGCTGCGCTGCTGCCCGTGTTTCGACTGCCATCAGCTGAAGGCTCTAGAGAGGCCTCGCCATGCCGCCGTCGCGGCGGATCCGCCAGAAGTGCACGGACATGAAGACCGCGGCGATGATTGGTAGGGCGATGACGTGAAGAGTGTAGAAGCGGATCAGCGTGCTCGGCCCCACCTCGAAGCCGCCGAAGACGATCAGCTGCGTCTCGTCACCGAAGAACGGTGCCGAGCCGCCAATGCCGTGACCGACGGTGACGGCCCAGAGCGCCAACTGGTCCCACGGCAGCAGGTAGCCGGTGAAGCTGAGCACCAGCGTCAGGACGAGCAGGATCACGCCGACGACCCAGTTGAACTCCCGCGGCGGCTTATAAGCGCCGGTGTAGAACACGCGCATCATGTGCAGGAAGACGAGGATCACCATGGCGTGCGCCGTCCAGCGGTGCATGTTGCGCATCAGGAGGCCGAACTTGACGTTCGTCTCCAGCGCGGCGATGTCCTGGTACGCGCTGTCGACCGACGGCACGTAGTAGAACATCAGGAGCACGCCCGTAACCGTGAGGATGAGGAACATGAAGAACGTCAGCCCGCCCAGACAGTAAGTGTGTGTGATCTTGACGTGCGTGCGGTGGATGCGGGTGGGGTGCAGGTGCAGGAAGATGTTCGTGGCGACCACGAGCATCTGGTTGCGCGGCGTGTTTGGGTAACCGGAACGGAATATGGACTGCCAGACGTAGTTGTGGAAAATCGCGCTGTAGACACGGTCCTGGAGGCGCTGGACGCGCTCCGCCAGGTTTCGTGGTTTGCCTGGGTCTTCGGTTACGGCCATTTTCGCTCCGCTAGCGCTGCCACCAGGCGCCGAGAATAACCAGGATGCCGAGCGAACCAAGGATTGTCAGCAACACCGCGACAAACTCATAGCCTTCGGGGACTTGCCGAAAGAGTATGTCCAGAGGTTCCATCAGGGAGCCGTTCCTCCGCGAATGTGGCGATACCGTTTGTGAATCTTGTTGCAAACCGAATCTAGCATCGGCCCATAGCGGTGTCAAGAGAATTCAAGCTGCCTGAGCGGTGCCTGGGTGGGCCGTACGGCGTGCCAAACCAGCTGGTGCCTGCCAGACATCGTGGAAAGCCCCGTCCCGGTTACGTCTCCGCGCTCATCATCGGTGCGGATTCGTGGCCCGGCCGGGGCCTCCGTTCGTGGCTTGGAGCGGCCTAGGCGACCGTGTCGCTGGCGCCTCGCCGAGAAGTGAAGACCCACCAGCCGCCGAGCAGCAACGCGCCCGGGATGAGCAGCCAGACCAGCACAACGCCACCGGTGATCGCGGCGACGCCCAGCGCTTCGAGGACGTCTTCTGAGGTGTTCCAGGCGTTCTCCCACGCTTCCGTCGCCCACGACTCCTCCGCTTCTGGTTCCGGTTCGACCGGCGTAACGACCAACGGTGGCAGCGAGAGGAAAGTTGTGATCGTCGCCATCGACGTCAGGTCGTCGAGGAGCTGGATGCGGCCCGTCACCTGCTCGATCTCCAGGCGGACCGAGTTCAGGCGGTCCTGCACCAGCAGCACGTCGCTGATCGACTCGGCCCGGGAAAGCAGCTCCAGGTACTGCGTCTCCGTCGCCTCGAGATTGCGCTGGCGCGCCTTCAGGTCGGAGTACTCCTCCGTGACCTCGGACGTGTCCTCGGTCAGCGACGTGATGTCCCGTGGGTCGTCGACGAGGCCACGGAGCTTGCTCATCACGCTGGCGTAGCTTTCGGCCGGGACGCGGATCGTGATCGTGCCGCGTTGACGGATCTCCTGATCTTCGTCCGGGTCGTCCGGCGGCGGTTGCTGTTCGATGGTGATCGAGGAGCCGGAGACGAAGCCGCCGGCCGCCGCGGTCGCGGTCTCGATGCGCTGGATGGCGCCCGGCACGTCGCCCACCGTCAGCTCGATCGTCGCCGTGCGGATGATCTTGCGGTCGATGATAAGGGGCCGCGTCCCGCTGCCAAGGCTGTTGACCGTCGCGCCGCCAACGCCTCCGCTCGCGGGGGCACCGAAGGGGCTCGGGACCTGATCGGCGGTTGCGTTCAAGCCGGCGGCCGGGACTTCGACCGAGCCGTCGGCGTCGTAAGCGAACGAGTCGAGCGCGGTAAATCCGAGTGGTGGCACCGGCCCGGAGTCGTCCGATCTCTCGCCGTCGCCTCCGATGAATCCGAGCGCGTCATCGCCTGCGGGACTGGTACCCGTTCCGCCTGAGAGCTGGCTCACGAGGAGACCAACCGTCGGGACTACTGCGAGGAGTGCGGCCAGGGGAAGGATTCTTTTTCGCATGGTGCTCACCTCCGTTGAAGTATGTCTTAGTGACGGAGGCAGGCCCGGAATGGTTCCCTCTTTGGCGGGC
>JADFTG010000148.1 GCA_022560365.1 Chloroflexota bacterium
TGATCCGGCCGCCCGTGAGAAATGGGAGCGCGATGAGAGAGATGAGGATCATGGGCCCGAACCGCTCTAGCTGAGCGAACGGGCGGGAGAGTTCACGCGGGAGGACGCCAACCGCCACTTTGAAGCCGTCGAGCGGGGCGATCGGGATGAGGTTGAAGATGCCGAGTATGACGCTGATGAGGACGATTGTGCTCAGGTAGTATCCAGCGTACTCCCCGACGCCCCAACTGCCAGTGTCCTGTGCGCGATAGAGCGAGAACCATTCCAGGCTGCCGAGACGGAAGGGCAGGCTGGCCACAGCGGCGATGAAGAAGTTCGTGGCTGGTCCGGCGACTGCGGTGATCGCGAGCGCGGCCTTCGGGTTCCTGGTTGCGTTGGGGTTGACGGGGACCGGTTTGGCCCAGCCGAACCCGACTAGCGCGATCAGCAGCGTCCCGACTCGGTCGAGGTGGGCCATCGGGTTGAGCGTCAGCCGGCCGCGGGAGCGGGGCAGACGATCCCCCAGCTGGTCGGCGGCGAACGCGTGGGAGGCCTCGTGAAGGACGAGCCCAAGGAGGATTGCTGTGCCGAGGGCGCTGAAGAGAACGAGAAAGGCGACTGGGTCGTCGAAGAGCAGTTCGAGGTTGAAGATCAAGCTGCTTCCAGTGTATCAGCCGCCGAATCTGTGAGCCGCCGTTGAGGATCTTGGCCGCCGGTATATAATCGGTGCACCCGATTTGGCCGCTGATGGAGGGAGATGCCCTATGGTGACGAAACGGACTCAGCTACTCGAGCCGGTGAACGCCGTGGACGCGGTGCGTAAGGCGTGGAACTACCCGCTCTTCGATGCGATCTTCCAGCGCCGGGCCAGGCGCTATCCGCTCGGCGCGGAGATGCCGGGCGACCTGGCGCCGTTCAAGTCGAACAAGCCGCCCGTGCCTCTGGACGAGATCGAAGAGGCGATGCTGGTGATGGCGGGGACGGGCATCAGTGGAATCAACCTCGCAGACCTGCCTTTCAACGACCAGAACGGTAGCAACTTCTGTGGCAACACCATGCTCCAGTTCGTTGGCCGCACTTACGCCAGCGCCTGCGGGTCGCACGGCACCGAGCTCTTCTACACGAACGACGAAGGCACGTACATGGTCAGCCTGCGCGACAAGCTGCCGTCCGCGATGCAGGAGTTCGAATCGCTGGACGACCGTGAGAAGATCATCGAGTCTTATCGGGCCAACACGGTGCAGATCGGCGAGGGCCGGCTGGCTATTCCGATGGAGCCGGGCGTTACGCAGCCGTTCAACTGGTGGAACGCCAATCAGCCGGGAACGACGCTCTTCATGCCGATCAGCGACGTGACGTGGGAGTACATCAACGTCCTCATGCTGGTGATGGACGAGCCGAACTGCTTTTACCCCTATGACGACATGAACGGCAACGCCGAGCCGCTCAAGGAATGGGCAGACAAGGGCTACCTCGACCGGACGCGGCCTTACCCACTATCGAACCTCGAAAGCTCGCTGCGCATGATCGTCAGCGGCACCGAGCAGGCGATCATGCTGCAGAACATGTACCTGGGCCTCCAGGCGATGGGCCTGGGGGGCTGGATCTTCAGCGCATCCGCCGGTCCGTTGATCCTCGCACTGATGGGGTTCCGCCTTGAAGTTCCGCAGAAGTCGGGGCCGCGCAAGCCGCTGGTCGAAGGTGCCGCACCGATGCCCGTGCCGGTGGGCCTGGATGGGCACTTCCAAGCGTACTGTCCGCCGTACTACCCCGACATGGCGAGCGCCGCGCAGGCGATCTTCGACGCCAAGTGGGGCGGCAAGGGTATCTACAAGGAAGAGGGCGGCCCTGTTAGCCTTAAGGACAAGCAGTCGCTGGACAGGCTCGTCGCGAAGACGCCGGACTGGTGCCTGGAGGCGACGAAAGCGCTCTGCCAGTACATCTGGGAGACCTACGGACGGTTCCCGGCGACGGTGGACCCGATGGAGATGAACGTCTGGTTCCAGGCGCAACATCTGGAGACGGACTTCTACGACGAGTACTACCAGCCGGGCGCCTACCACCAGGCGGTGAAGGATCATATGGCCGTCTGGCACGGGGCGCAGTAGGGCGAAGCCTGGGCTAGCCAGCGGCAGGCTTCACTTCGAGCCTGCTCGTGACCTCGCGCACGCCGGCGACGCCGGAGGCCACGCGGACAGCGTCGTCCCGGGCGGTCCCGGACGGCACGTAGCCGTATAGTTGCAGCTTGCCCAGAGACGAGCGGGCGTAGATCTTGGAGTGTCGTCCGACGCCGGCCCTATCGAGCGCGAGACCGATCGCCGTTTCGAGGCTCAGGTCGTCCTGTGAGGCGTCGTCCACCCTCGTCACGCCGCTGATCGCCTGGACGATCTCGATGGCCCGCGCGCGGGCGTTCTCCACGCGCGCGTTTCCGGACATCGTGACGACTCCGCTTGCAACGGCGAAGTGCAGGCTCCGCTTATCGTCCGCGGTCAGGCCTCTGTCTTCGCGGATGGCACGGCGGATGGAGCGGTCGATCTCGGCGTCGGGGCGGTATTGGGGAAGCGCCTCCGGCTGAACCGCCAGCGCCAGCGTCTTGCCCTCGAAGAGAACGTCGGTAACGGGGATGCGCAGGTGACCGGCGACGCCGCGAGAGAGGATGATCTCCTGCACCTTGCGGTCGGCCTGGTTGATGAGCGCGCCGGCGATGCTGACGCTGGGCGCGGAGAGAGGAGTGTCGCTCCCGATCGGCCGTGAGGGCACGGCGACAGGTGGCACCTCATGCCTGAACGCCTGGCGGCTGGTGCAGGTGAACGTCACGCAGTCGTCCGTCCAGTCGGAGGCGGCGGAGAGGGGAAGCCGGACACTCGAGCGCCAGAGGAGGAAGCCGCCCTCAACGACAGCGTTGACCGCTTCCCAGTCCTCCGTGATCTCGATGGCGGTGATGCTGCCGGACCAACGGTCCTTGAAGCGGGCGCGGCTGCCCAGGCGGAGCGCTGAAATGCGGCGCATCAGGTCGTCCTTCGTGCTCTATTCACGCTGGATTCAGCGTAGGATATCCAGCGTCGTGGCGCTAGATGCCGGTTGACCGCCGGTTCGGCGCCGCATACCGTTTATGGTACATGTTTGGGCGGGCCGCAACCGTGTTTCTGATCGTCTGCCTGGCGGTGGCCGTTGCGTCATGCGGAGACGAAGGAAGATCGCCGTGGCTCACTGACAAGCCGTCGCCCACTGACGAAGGGGCCCCGACCGAGACGCCTCGTTCCGACCTGGGGGCGGCTGAGGCTGTGGTGATTATCGCGTCGCCCGACGGCACTGCGGAGGCTTTGAGGCAGGCGCTCGACGCCGGCGCTCCGGCGAAGTTCTTTCTCAGCGGCGGCAGCCGTGATGAAGCCTCATTCGACGGCGTAAGCCTGCCTGGCGACGCCCTTGCCAAGGGGGCTAGCCTGACCGCCATCGAGTCGGAGGCCTTTGACGCCGCGTACGAGGCGCGGTTTGGTGGGTCGCCCGCGGACTTCGCCGGCGTTCGTGAGGCTTACGACGCTGTGTACCTGATCGCTCTCGCTGCGGCGGCTGCGAACTCGACGGACGCAGCGGCGATTCGCGACAACGTGTACTACATCGCCAACTCACCGGGCGAGATCGTGAACCCGGGTGCGGAGGCGTTCTCAGCGGCGGTCCAGATGCTGACAGAGGGCGGCGACATGAACTACATCGGCGTCTCCGGGCAGGTCGACTTCACGGCCGATGGGGATCTGGCGAAGGGGCGTGTGACGGTCTGGCGCCTGCTCGGCGAGCGCATCATCGACCTGGAGATCCGCGACGTCGATCTGGCGGCGGAAATCGGTGCCGACATTCCGGCCGGTGAGTTCTCTCCTGCCGCCGGAACGCCCGATGGGCCGCTGCGCATCGGCGCTGTCCTGCCGCTTCAGAGGGACGGTGGTGAGGCGGTGCGCGACGCGATGCAGATGGCGGTGGACGAGATCAATGACGGCGGTGGCCTCTTCGGCGCTCCGATCGAACTGCTGATCGATAGCGCAGACGACGCTACTCAGGCGGCAGCGGCGGCACGGAGCATAGAGGATCAGGATGTCGGCGCAATCGTTGGCCCGCCCGGGGAGGGCGCCGCGCTGGCGGTCGCTGAGGCCGTCCATGGGCTGCACATCGCGCTCACGAGTTCGTTGACGCTGCCGCTGGAGGCTGGCGGGCAGATCTTCCGCGTTGCCCTGTCCGAGTTACTCGAAACGCCTGCGCTGGCGAACGTCGCGCTGGAGGACGAAGTAGCCGTTGTGTGCGTGATTTTCGAGCCGGGCGCCCGTAACA
>JADFTG010000149.1 GCA_022560365.1 Chloroflexota bacterium
CATCACCCGTCTACGTCGACACCGCCGCACAGCCGTTCCTCTACCGTGGTGGCCAGGCCAGCGCTGCGCTGGCAGCCGTTCCCGCCGACCGCCTGCTCTTCGGCAGCGACTACCCGCTGATCAGCCAGGAGCGGGCGCTCGGCGAGCTGCGGGCGGCGGTCACCAGCGACGAGCGCCTGGGCCGCGCCGTTCAGGGCAACGCTGAGGCGCTTCTCGGCCGTCTCTCAGCCGAGTCACCCTCATGAGCGACGAGCCGGACATCCTCCGGCTGTTCATCGCCGTCGAACTGCCGGCGAACGTGCGGCAGCGCCTCGCCGACCTGGCCGATGAGCTGCGGGGGATGGGTCTTGAGCGCCTGCGCTGGGCGCGGCCGGAGAACATCCACATTACGCTGAAGTTCCTCGGCGAGACGCCGGCCGGGCGCCAGCCGCAGATTGAAGATGCCTTGCGTGCTGCTGCGGAAGGCGTCGCACCCCACGAACTGACGCTGGGCGAGCTCGGCAAGTTCGGCGGGCGCCAGAGCCCGCGCGTGCTCTGGGTGGACGTTCGTGGGGACGTCGACGCCCTCCAGGCGCTCCACAAGCGCGTGGACGCCAGGATCGCCGCATTGGGCTTCCCTGCGGACGAGAGGCCGTTTGCGGCCCATCTGACGCTCGCTCGCGTGCCCCAGGACCTCGCGAAGAAGGTCGCCAGGCCGCTCGCGGAGGCAATCGACGCCGTGAAGGTGCCGGATCCGCCGATCCCCGTGCGCGAGGTCGTGCTCATGCGCAGCGAACTGCGTCGGGAAGGCCCCCTCTACACGCGCCTCTGCGGCGTCGAACTGGCGTAGAGGCTACGGCAGGTCGAGGAGGCCGGTCTTCGGGGCGCAGACGAGCGCCGCCATCACCCCCGGCGGCTGCCGGCCTTCGTACATCAACTGGTGAGTGTGCCCGATCTCCTCAAACGAGTACGCCTGACTGAGACAGGGGGCAATCTTCTTGTCCAGCACCAGCTGGTTGAACGCGCCCGCCTGCTCGTCGTTGGCGAAGTGCGAGCCCTGAAAGCGCTTCTGGCGCATCCACAGATAGCGCAGGTCGACGACGGCGTTGAAACCCGTCGTGCCGGCGCAGATCACGACCATGCCGGCGGTGTCGCAGGCGAAGATCGACGTCGGCACCGTGTCCTCGCCCGGGTGGTCGAAGACGATCGCCGGGCTCTTGCGCTCGCCGACGATCTCCCAGATCTTGCTGCCGAACGCCCGCGCGCCCTTCGCCCACTTGCCGTACGCCTCGTCGTCGGTCCAGTGCGGCATCATGCCCCAGTGGTCGAACTCCTTGCGGTTGATGCAGCCTTTGGCCCCCAGGTTCATGCAGTACTCGAACTTGTCCTCGCTGGAGACGACGGCGATGGGGATGCCGCCCATCTCCCGGACGATCTGCACCGCCATCGAGCCGAGGCCGCCTGAACCGCCCCAGATCAGCACGACGTCCCCCTCCTTAACGGTGTTCGGCGGCCAGCCCATGAGCATGCGGTAGGCGGTAGCGCCCACCAGCGTCGGCGCCGCCGCCTCTTCCCACGTCAGGTGCTCTGCCTTGGGCAGACACTGGTGCGCCTGCACCTTCGTGAACTGCGCGAAGCTCCCCCAGTTCGACTCGTAGCCCCAGATCCTGAACGATCTCGAGAACATCGGGTCGTTGCCGGCCTTTACGAACGGGTCGTCTTCGTCCCACATGCCGCAGTGGATGACCACGCGGTCGCCCACCTTGATGTTCGTGACGTTGTCCCCGACGGCGTAGACGATGCCGGCCGAGTCGCTGCCGCCGATGTGGAAGCCCGTCGTGTCGCCTTCTTTTTCGCGCGCCTTGATCACGTCGACGGGGATGCCGCGCGCCGCCCAGACGTTGTTGAAGTTGATCCCGGCGGCCATGCTCAGGACCAGCGCCTCGTTCGGCTTCAGCTCCTTCGGCGTGTCCACCTTCTCGACCTTGAACGCGTCCTTCGGCTCGCCGAAGCGCTCCGGCCGGATCACCTGCGCGTACATCTGGTCCGGCACCTCGCCGATCGGCGGAATCTCACCGATTTCGTAGACGTCCTTCGTCGCGACCACTGGGCTCCTCCTCCGCGTAGTAATGCAGGGCGCAATTCCTGCCGGGCGCGGACTACCGTATCAGTCTCGCTAACGGCGGGCAACGCGACGCGTTCGGGCAGGGCCGCCTAGTCGCGTGGCAGGCCGAGGCCGCGGGTCGCGATGATGTTGCGGTTGATCTCGCTCGTGCCGCCGGCGATCGTCGAGGCCACGGACTGGAGGTAGACGCGCCCGAAGCGGCCGTTCCTCGGCGCGTAGCGGGCGTTGGCGGAACCCTTCTCGCCGCGGGTCAGCAGGCCGGGCAGCCCCAGGATGTTCGCCGCCGTGTTCGCGATCCGCTGGTTCAGCTCCCCGGCGAAGATCTTGACCGCGGAGGCCTCGTGGTTCGGCACCTGGCCGCGGTTCTGCAGCGATATCACGCGGTACGACATCAGGCGCGCCGCCTCCGCCTCGATCGAGCGCTCCGCCAGCTCCATCTTCGCCGTCGGCTGCAGCGTACCCTTTCGGTTCTCCTTCACCCACAGCACCAGGTCCTCGACCGACTGGCCCTGCGCGATCGAGGTGCCGATCGACGAACGCTCGAAGTCCAGCGTCGTCGTGCCCACGTACCAGCCGCGGTTCTCCTCGCCCAGGAGGTCTTTGCGGGGGACGCGCACGTTATCGAAGAACACCTCGTTGAAGCCGGGCGTGCCCGCCATGTTGACGAGCGGCCGCACGCTGACGCCGGGCGCCTTCATGTCCAGCAGGAAGTAGGAGATGCCCTTGTGCTTCGGGGCCTCGGGGTCGGTGCGCGCCAGGAGGATCATCCGCTCCGCGTACTGCGCGCCCGTGATCCAGATCTTCTGGCCGTTGATGATGTAGTCGTCGCCGTCCTTCTCCGCTCGTGTCTGCAGCGACGCCAGGTCCGATCCGGAACCGGGCTCCGAGAAGCCCTGGCACCAGACCTTGCCCTCGAGCATCCCCGACAGATGCTGCTTCTTCTGCTCCTCCGTGCCGTAGACAATGATCGTCGGGCCGGCCATCGTGATGCCGATGCCGCCGGGCCGCGGCGCGCGTGCCAGCGCCAGCTCCTCGTTGAACACGAACTGCTGCATGACGCTGAGGCCGGCGCCGCCGTACTCCGTCGGCCAGGCGGGGGCCACCCAGCGTTTCGTCGCCAGCTTCTTGATCCACGCGTTGTAGCGCTTCATCGCGTCCGGTCCGCCGGCCGAGGCGGCCTGCGCGGCGCTCACCGTGCCGCCGTCGCCGTCCTTCTTGTACTCGGCGCTGATGAACTCGCGAACTTCCTGCCGGAACGCCGCTTCTTCGGGGTTGTCCCTGAAATCCATCGCTGACTCCTTACGCTCACCCCGAGACTTCCTACGGATCCGAAGGACTCGAAGGGTCGCCCGGCCATTCTAACGCCTGTCCTGAGCGCCCGCCACAGGCGGGCAGCCGAAGGGCGCACGTCAAGGTTATGCTAGCGCGGCTTCGTCCGTCAGATCATGTGGCGTCCGGCTGGCCAGTCCATGGCGACGACTTCGGCGGGTCATTCTGCGCGCCTTGCCACTCCTCGATCCGTCCACATGGAGACGCTTGTGCTAGGATTGCGGCGTTTGAAGCGGAGGAGTTAGCTCATGCTTGGCCGCCCTATCGCTCTTGTCGTCGTGCCGGTCGCCGCCATCCTGCTGGGGGCGCTGCTGGCGGTATCGCTGTGGAACGCCTCGTCGGGCGGGGCCACCGGCAACTCCATCACCTCGCCTGACACGGTGGGCGAGGTCGGATTGTACACGTCGCTGGCGCTGGGCGGGGACGGCAACCCCGTGGTCAGCTACTTCGACATCACTAACCTCCACCTGAAGGTGCTGCAGTGCGACGACCCCAACTGCTCAGCCGGGGGCGAGAGCACCACCTCCCCCGACGGGACGGGCAACGTCGGCGCGTTCACGTCGCTGGCGCTGGACGGGGACGGGAAGCCGGTGGTCAGCTACTACGACTTCACCAACGGCGACCTGAAGGTGCTGCACTGCGGCGACGCCACGTGCAGCTCCGGCAACGTCATCGCCACGCCCGACACGGCGGGCGATGTCGGCAGGTACACGTCGCTGGCTCTGGACGGGGACGGGAAGCCGGTGGTCAGCTACTACGACTTGACCAACGGCGACCTGAAGGTGCTGCACTGCGGCAACCCCAACTGCAGTGCGGGCAACGTCATCACCTCTCCCGACACGGCCGG
>JADFTG010000150.1 GCA_022560365.1 Chloroflexota bacterium
GGTGTTGGTGACACCCTGAACACTCCGGCAACAGTTGCCGGCTTTGCCGAAACGTCGCGCCCGAACTTCGACATCTGGGGCGGCACGGCGACCTGCGATGACCCGCCGCGGGCGTCCGGTCCGTTCAGCTGGCTGGACACCAACATGGAGGGTGATCTCGTAACTGATCCGTGTGGCGACAGCCTGGCGCCGAACGTTGACACAAGCGCAGCCAACGTCTGCTCGTACGCCATCGGCTACAGCTGCCGCGAGGTGGTCTTCCCGAACGGCTTGATCAACGCCTGGGATGCTCCGATGCCGCCGGCACTGGCGCGCTTCGCGCTCAGTGGCTCCGGCTTCCTCCGCCCGGCGGACAAGGCCGATATCTACGCCAGCAACAGCAACCCCTTCTACACGACGCACATCCCGGCCGAGCCGTCGATTGCACCGATCAACGCCGACCTGAGCGGCTACCAGTGGAACAGCTGGGGCGCCCCGGGCGCCAAGACCGGTCAGTACGTGTTCTGGACCAGCCTGGCCGACAACGGCGCCGAAGTCCTGTCCTGCGCCGGCCCGTCAACTGACGCTCACGTGTTCCTGCCTGGCGGCACCGACCCGTGTGGTGACGGCTCGGGTGTGGCAACCGGCGGTTACCACATGACCAAGGTCTACACGGACAACCACGGCGAAGCCATGACCTGGATCAACGGTGACGCGAGCCTCACGTTCGACGACTGCGCGAGCTCGGCCAGTGCTGCGGGCCACATGATCGTTCTCCTCAGCGGTTACTACTGCGAGAACGGCGACTCGGTTGGCCTCAGCACCCTGAGTGCTTCGGTCGACTACCCCGACAAGCGCAAGCACTTCGCGATCGAGAGCAACGACGTCACGATCGACTGGATCTGGGGCGGAATCAAGGAAGTTACGATCGAGCCGGGCGAGAACGCCCAGTTCAACTACGTCGTCTTCCACGTGACCGACCGCGATGGCTACTGCAACGCCTTCAACAACACCGCCGGCACGATGAACACGCTGCACTCGGTCCTGGGCGAGCGGGTGGTCTTCACCATCGACTCGTCGGCAGGGACCATCTTCCCGGACATCAACGGCAACCCGGCTGCCCAACTCGGCACCTGGATGACGAAGACGGCCGACGTGACGACGTTCCTGTCGTCGGACACGGCCGTTGCTCCGGCCTACAACGCTCCGATCGCGGCCGGCGGCCATTCGGTTCTTCCGCAAATCCAGACGAACCCGGATGAGTGCCAGGCCTGGATTCACATCACCGAGAGCCTTCTGGGCCCGGTCAACGTCATCGTCACGGCTTACGATCCTGAAGGCACAGTGACGTTCGACACGATCGTGAACCCGGTCGCAACGCCGACGCCGCCGGCAACTCCGACGCCGACGCCGGCCAATCAGCAGAACCTCTGGGCCGACATCGACTGCAGCAACGGCGTCGACCCGGTTGACTCTCTGAAGATGCTCCGGGCAGACGCTGGCAAGAGCGTGGCTCAGGAGGCGAACTGCCCGGCGCCGAGTGCCGACCTGAACGTGATCTGGGACAGCCAGAGCACGGATGAGAAGTGGGCAGACGCTGACTGTAGTGGTGAGCTCAACCCCATCGACTCCCTGAAGGTTCTCAGGTTCGACGCCGGCCTGTTCTACATCCAGCAGGAGCCTTGCCCGGACATCGGGGCTGAGGTTCTCATTCCACAGCAATAGTCATCAGTAAGGACTATCAAGGAGGTCACAGCGGAATGACATTGAACACAGCGACGAGCAGGGGATGGATCGCGGCGGTAGCCGCGGCCATCCTCGCCACTGTCGCCGCGCTCGCGTTCCTGGGCATCGCCCTGGCGGCGAGTGTTAGCGACCTGACCGTAGGCTCGGCGACAGTCGCGCCTGGCGGGACAGTGACGATCAACGTCACGGCCACGACCGACGACCTCGGTTCGTACCGCGTCGACGTTGGGTACAACTCCAGCCTGGTCACGGCGACCGAGTGCACGTCAGCGAACGGCGTCTGCTCGATCGACGTCATAGCCAGCGACACGGTTCGCATTAACGGCAGCAACCTTGCCGGCATCACGGGAGATGACGTCGTGCTGGGCACGATCACCTTCCTCGCCGGTAGCAGCGAAGGTACCGCCGCCCTTACCGTCGACGCGACCACCCAGGTCCTGTCCGACACGGAAGGTGCAACTCTCACCGTTACGGCGACCAACGGCGCGATCACGATCGAGACTGCGACCGATACGCCGACCGCGACCCCGGGTGCAGTCCCGGCCACCGGTGGCGCCCCCGGCACCAGCAGCGCCAACTCCATGGCGTGGCTGCTTGCCGCGGCGGGTCTGGCTATCGTTGCCGGTGGCGCCTGGGTCCTGGCCCGCGCCGGCCGCGAGAACTAGCCCTATCCATCTGTAACTAGTGGGAGGGGCTCCTGAAAAGGAGCCCCTCCCTTACTCTTTTCTTAACTACGCCAAGACGTTTGATCGCTTCCCAAATCAAGGGTGAATTGCTACACTTGCGACCAATAAAAGCACTCCTAATCTCGGCGTGGGGCAGTGCCCGTACCGACCCCAGATCGCACCCAGATCAGACAGGAGGCAGCACTATGACCCGCACCTCTGGACTGTCCTTTCGGCCAGCCATCGCCGTTGCGATCGCGCTGGCTGCGGTTTCGCTGATGTTCCTGACGTCTCAGCAGGGGACGGAAGCCGGCGGAGCGAATAGCCTCGCTATTTCGCCCGCGGACAAGGAGATCGGTGTCGGCGCCACAGCCTCCGTGGCCCTCGTCTCAATGCCACCGGTGGAAAGCCTGGCCACCTGGGTGATCGACGTCGTCTTTGACCCCACAGTAGTGAGCGTCGACAGCTGCACGCCGGCGGCCAGCCCGCCGGGCAGCGTGTTCGTCAGCGCTTGCGAGGCCGACGACCAGGAGGGCGGGCCGGATGACGAGACGGTCGTCGTTCTGGGGGGGATATTGTTCACGGATACGGAACGCGGCTTCGACGGTGAGACCACGCTGGCGTCAATTGTGTTCTCGGCTGTCGGCGCCATTGGTGAGTGCTCTGCTCTGACGATCAACGTCGTCTCGCACCTCGGCCCTGATCCGGAGAGCCCTGAGACGGACCCCGCGACGACGAACGGTGAGATATGTATCGTTGAAGAGCCCGGCACAGAGCGCCTCTGGGGCGACAGCGACTGCAGTGGCGCTGTGAACCCGGTCGACTCGCTCAAGACTTTGCGGTCCGATGCCGGACTGTCGGTGTCGAAGACGGGCGACTGCCCGGACATCGCTTCTGAGGTCACTGTAAACGGAACGGCACGCCTCTGGAACGACGTTGACTGCGGCGGCGCCGTGAACCCGGTCGATTCGCTCAAGACGTTGCGCCACGACGCCGGCCTCAGCGTTTCTCAGGCAGCAGGCTGTCCCGGCATGGGAACAACCGTCAGCGTCTCAGACTAACGGCCGTGATCGACTACAGATGGCTCCGGCCGGTTCTTCTGGCCGGAGCCGTTCTTGTGGTCACGGCGGCGTCATCGTTGGTCGCGCATCCCGGGCCGGCTCTGGCCGACGCGAACGAGGTCTCGATATCGCCGGCGGCGATTGAGGTCGCGCCGGGTGGTGTAACCACCGTCCAGTTGATCGCCGACCCACCGGCAGAGACGCTGGCTGTCTGGGCGATCGAGGTGCTCTTTGACCCCGACGTCGTGACCACGTCGGACCGCAACTGCGACACACTAGACCCGCCTGCGGACTCGACGACGATCGGCCTCTGCGTCGTCGAGGACGGGGACAACGATGGCCTCGTCGAGACGCTGACCGCTCTGGGCGCTCTGGTCTTCAACGACGGTAGTGGTGGCCTCAAAGAGCGGACGGTGCTTGCTGACATAACGTTCACGGTCGTGGGCAGCCCAGGTGCCTGTACTGACCTCCGCCTTCGCGTCCTGCTCCACGCCGATGAGGAGAGCGAGACGGCACCGCTGCTGTTCGACGGCCGCATCTGCGTTGAGCAGGACGCGCCGCCAAGCGGTACGGCCGTTCCGCACACGCCTGAGCCGCGCACATCGGAACCGACCCCGACGGGTGGTGGCGGGCTAACTCCTCCTCCGCTGGAGAGCGAGACGCCCACCAACGGCGATGAGACGCCCGCTGGCGTCACTCAAGCCGCCGGTCCGGGGTCAGTGGCGGGACCAGATGCGGCGCCGGGAGAGGGCGACGAGGACGGCGGAGGCGACGGCGTGCTCATCTGGGTACTGCTCGTCGTGGCCGGGCTCATTTTAG
>JADFTG010000002.1 GCA_022560365.1 Chloroflexota bacterium
CCATGCGGCTGCTCGACTGCAAAGACGAGCGCTGCCAGCCGATCATCGCTGGCGCGCCGGCCATCGGCGACCACCTCTGCGACGCCTGCGACGCCCACTTCGGCACGCTGCGTGGCTACCTGGACTCGTTGGGCATCGATTACCAGCTGGCGCCGCGCCTGGTGCGCGGCCTGGACTACTACACTCGCACGGTCTTCGAGTTCCAGCCCCGGGACGAGGGCTCGCAGTCGGCGGTGGGAGGCGGCGGCCGCTACGACGGGCTAATCGAGCTGCTGGGCGGCCGGCCAACGCCGGGCATCGGCTTCGGCAGCGGCATCGAGCGGATCATCCTCAACATGAAGCGCCAGGACGTGCCTCTGCCCAGCGCCTCACAGCTGAACGTGTTCGTCGTCTGCGCTTCCGCGGCGGCGCGTGTTTCCGCGTTCAAGTTAGCCTCCGGCCTGCGCCGTGCTGGGCTTTCAGCCATCGTCGGAGACAGCGGCCGGTCGATGAAGGCACAGATGCGCCACGCAAGCTCCCTTGATGCCGCCTTCGCCGCGATCATCGGCGACCGCGAACTCGAATCCGCTAGCGTCACGCTCAAGCGACTGGCCGACGGCTCCCAGGAGACGGTGCCGATCGGCGACATCGTAGCTCGCGTGCAGGCGTAACCGCTAAAGCGGCCGGATTATCAAGCCCTCGAGGCTAATCCCGAGCTGGCCCAGGTAGTCGAGGACGGTGCCGCGGTGGTGCAGATCGTGCGCCAGCACGAGGTAAGCGACGTAGTGCCCGTCGTACGTCTCGGGCTCGAGCTGGTACTCCCCCAGGGCAGGCGGCTCGTACTCAGCGTCGAGCCGCTTTCCATCCGAGAGGAACTCCGCGACGATCTCCCACGAGTGCCGCAGCTGCCCCTTGATGCCGTCCTTCGTTTGCGTGCCGGCGACGGCGGCAGAAAGCTCCGCGCCTTCGTCGCGGCCGTCCATGATCGGCCCGTGGCAGCGGGCGAGGATCAGGTGCTGAAGAATCCTCTGGAAATCCCACTCGCCTTCGCGGGGCGACCACTCAAGCTTCTCGTCCGGTATCAGATCGACGAGGTCGATCAGGTGATCGTTCATCGTCGCCCAGTGCCGGGCAATATCCAGCCGCGCGTAGCCCCTCTCAGTCATTTGTGCTCTCCCTCCGGCCTGCTTCAGACAGCCGTCACAGCCGCCCGCCGATGATATAATTCGACTGACGGGCCCCAGACGGGGCCTTGTGTATGTCTGAGGTTAGCACGATGTGGGACAAACTCGGTTCGATTCGCGCTCGGCACGAACAGCTCGCCGCCGAGATGGCCCGCCCGGAAGTCGTCAACGACTACGAGCGGGTGGAGGTGCTTGCCCGCGAGCACACGGCGCTGGGCAAGATCGTCCAGATCGCCGATCAGTACCGCGAGGTCGCCGCAAACCTCTCGCAGGCCCGCGATATCGTCGCCGAAGGGGGCGACAAAGACTTCATCGCGCTGGCGCGCGAGGATATCGAAACGAACGAGAAGCGAGTTACCGAGCTCGAGCACGAACTCCGCGTGGCGCTGATCCCGAAGGATCCGTTCGACGAGAAGAGCGTCATCGTCGAGATACGCGGCGCCGCCGGAGGCGAGGAAGCGAAACTCTTCACCGGCGACCTCTTCCGCATGTACAGCCGCTACGCGGAGCGCCAGGGCTGGAAGACCGAAGTGCTCGAAGCCCACGGCAGCAACATCGGCGGCTTCAAGGAGATCGTCTTCGCGGTGCACGGCGCCGGTGCCTACAGCAGGCTGAAGTACGAGAGCGGCGTCCACCGCGTGCAGCGCGTCCCCGAAACCGAGACGCAGGGCCGCATCCACACCTCGACAGCCACCGTCGCCGTCCTCCCGGAAGCGGACGAAGTCGACATCGAGATCGACCCCAAGGACCTGCGCCTCGACACGTTTAACGCCGGCGGTGCGGGCGGCCAGAACGTCCAGAAGAACGACAACGCCGTGCGCATCACGCACCTGCCCACCGGCATCGTCGCTACCTGCCAGGACGAGCGATCCCAGCTCAAGAACCGGACGAAGGCGATGTCCGTGCTACGCGCCCGTCTGCTCGACATCAAACAGCGTGAGCAGCGCGCGGAGATCGAGTCGACACGACGTATGCAGGTCGGCTCCGGCGACCGCGCGGAGAAGATCCGCACGTACAACTTCCCGCAGGACCGGATGACGGACCACCGCGTCGGCTTCACCAGGCACAACCTGCCGGGACTCCTCGACGGCGAGCTGGACGATGTCATCGAAACACTCCAGCAGCACGAGCAGGAACAGTTGCTAGAGGCGTCCGCTATAGGCAAAGCGTGATCATCTCAGAGGCGCTGCGTCAGGGAACGCGCCTCATTCAGAGTACCGGCAGCGACGAAGCACGCCTGGAGGCAGAACTGCTGCTCATGCACGCCCTCAAAGCAGACCGCGTTCACCTTTACGAGCGCCTGCAGGACGAACTGCCCGTTCGCGCCGGCGATTACTACCGGCGCCTCCTCGACCGGCGGCTGGCGCACGAACCGACGCCCTACATCGTCGGCCACAAGGAGTTCTTCGGGATGGAGTTCGAGGTCACCCGCTCCGCCCTGATCCCGCGACCGGAGACCGAGACGCTCATCGAGCTGGCCATCGACTTCGCGCGCGACCGCTATGCGAACAACCGCTTCACGATCGCGGATGTCGGGGTGGGCTCAGGCGTGATCGCCGTCGCGCTCGCGTACGAGCTGCCGAACGCGCGCGTCATCGCAACGGACGTCTCGAAGCGCGCCCTGGCGCTAGCCCGCCGCAACGCCGAGCGGCACGGCGTGGCGGCCCGCATTGAGTTCGTTGAGGGCGACACTCTGCCCCCGATTGAGGGACGAGTCGAGATCATCGCCGCCAACCTGCCCTACGTGACGACAGACGACTGGCTGGCCACGCCGCCGGAGATCCGCGAACGGGAGCCCCGTAGGGCCCTGGACGGCGGCGGCGACGGACTTCGTTACATCCGGAGGCTCTTCAAGCAAGCGCCCCAGAAGCTGGCCTGGAACGGCGCACTCTTCGCGGAGATCGGCGACCGCCAGGGCATAGCCGCGCAATCGCTCGCTAAGGAGGCGTTCCTCGCAGCCGAAGTAGAGGTCCGGCCAGACCTCGCCGGACGCGACCGCGTGCTCTGCGTCTACGCGTGAACCGGGCCGTTAGCCGGCAACAGGCGTCGTCTGCTCTTGCTCGGCGGAACCGCGGCCGCCCCGCAGGAAGAGCACGTCGCGGAGGCTGATACGTAACGCGAGCGCCGCCAGCGGGCCAGTCACAAGGTACGGCACCGCGAGGATCGCGTGGGCAAAGATGGCGAACGCGACCGCCTGCGACCTGTCGACATCGAACGCCACGAGCAGGCTCGTCACCGCCACTTCGTAGACGCCGAGTCCCGCCTGCGTGATCGGCACTGAAACGGCGACCGTCGCGGCCACGACCAGGAGCAGGTAGACCGCCGGGCTCAGGTCGAGCCCGATCGATTGGCCCGCCGCCCAGTACATCGTCGCCTCGCAGCCCCACGCCGCAAGCGAGCAGGCGGAGACGATGACCAGCGATCGCTTGCTGCGGAACGCCTTCAGGCCGCTGCTGAAGGAGCGTACTTGCCCCACGACCCGAATACGCAGGCGTCCCTCTGGCTGCGTCGCCAGCGGGCCCTCGTCCATCTTTGACGACAGCCAGCGCGCGCCGGCGACACCCACCACGAGGAGCGCAACGTATACGGCCGCCAGCGGCCAGAGGTAGCGCGCCTCCGGAAACGCCAGCAGACCGATCACGAGGAACGCGCTGAACGCCACGGTGTCCATCAACTTCTCGGAGAAGACGGTGGCGACGACCTGCGCCAGCTCAAGACCGGTGCGGCGGCGCAGCACCTGCAAGCGCACGAACTCGCCCGCCCGGAACGGCAGCGCCAGATTGCAGGCGACGCCGAGGATCGCCACGCCCCAGAGGAAGCGCACGCCGACCGCCTTCATCGGCAGGAAGAACTGGCGCCAGCGGATCGCCCGGAAGTAATCCGACACCAGGTTGGCGGCGACCGCCAGCGGCAGCCACCAGAGCGTCGCGCTGGAAAGCTCGTCCCGCACTGAGGCGACATCAACGCGCCAGAGGAGGAGGCCCAGGAGCGCCACCGCGATCGCTAACTGAGCGACGTAGCGCGCATACGGAACCGACCGCCGAAGCCAGCCGGCGGTCGACGCTCTTGCGCTAGTCTCGTACTCCAGTGGTTACTCCGGTAGCGACGCGTTCACTGCTGACAGCTTACCTGCCATCAGTTTTAGAAGCTCCGTCTCGGCGATATCGTCAAGCTGCCCGAAAGCGCCCGTAGAGAAGCGCGCCCGCGACTCTTCCCTCCCGGTCGACGATAGCGTGCAGGTTGTACTGCTGGCTCGTGAGGACGAGGCTCACGTTCACATGCATCCGGTAGCCGCGGCTGGATCGGGCCCATGTCGGTACCGCTACACGCGGCGAGGACGAGAGGAGATCGCACTCGTCGGTTTATCGCAGGCCGCTGCACCCCGAGAAACGCAGCGCCGGCCCACCGCGATATACTTGCGCCATTCCAACAGCGGAGGGTGCCCCAATGACACAGCAGTCCCAGAACCAGCAGATCGACATCGGGTCCGCGCGGGACCTGCCACCAGAACAGGCAGCGTTCTTCTACATCGGCCCATCGAATCAGGTCGCTGAGGGAGCGGTGTTCCTCTCCTCGTTTGCCAACGTCACAGCGTTTACCGGCGACGACGGCGTGCTGCTCATCGACACCTCACAGGAGCGATTCACCGGACGCATGCTGCAGGATCTCCGAGACAACTACTCGAAGGCGCCGGTCGAGGCCGTCGTCTACACGCACGGCCACGTTGACCACGTAACGGGCGCTGACGCGATCATCGCCGCGGCCGCCGAGCGCGGTGACCGGCGGCCGCGCATCATCGGCCACCGCGACGTCGCGCCGCGCTTCGACCGCTACCGGCTAACAGCCGCGCACAACGACCACATCAACACGATCCAGTTCAACCTGCCGCCGGAAGCGAAGCCGTTCACCAACGCCGCGCTAACCTACCCCGACGTCACCTATGACCAGGGCATGGAGACGCGCATCGCTGGCATGACGTTCGAGTTCCACCACGCCCGCGGCGAGACGGACGACGAGACGTGGGTCTGGTGTCCGGACAACCGCGTCCTCTGCACGGGCGACACCTTCGTCTGGTGCTCGCCCAACGCCGGCAACCCATACAAGGTCCAGCGCTACGCCAGGGACTGGGCCGATGCGCTCGAGAAGATGGCCGCCAAGAAGCCGCTGCACCTCCTGCCCGGACACGGCCCCGCGATCTCCGACGAGGGGACGATCGAAGAGGCGCTCCTTTCGACGGCACACCTGTTACGCTCCGTCCACGACCAGGTCGTCGCCGGCATGAACGACGGCAAATGGCTGGAGGACATCATCCGCGACATGGACTGGCCGGCGACGGACAAACCCTGGCTGCAGCCGATCTACGACCACCCCGAGTTTGTCGCCCGCAACGTCTATCGGCTGTACGGAGGCTGGTGGAACGGCGACGCGGCCGACATGCTCCCGGCGCACAGCGACGATGTCGCCGCCGTGCTCGTAAGCGCTACGGGCGCAGCGCCGATCCTCGACCGGGCGCGCAAGGCGCGCGACAATGGCGACCTGCAGATCGCCTGCCACCTCGTCGACTTCGTGCGCAAAGGCGAGCCCGACAACAAGGAGGCGTGGGAACTCTGGCGAGACCTGTTCGCGGCGCGCACCACCGAAGAACGGTCGCTGATGGCGCGGGGCGCGTTCAAAGCCGCCGTGCGCGAGGCAGAGGCCCGGCTGCAGGAGCTATCATGAGAGTGATGACCCGCGACGGCTGGCTGCCCAGGGAGGCAACGGGAAGCCAGGCAGCGCGTCTCTCATTTAGGGCTGTGATTTGGGAAATTGGCATCGGAATACGCCTGATGACGGTTGTAACAACGCACGCGAGATATTAACCTTTCCACAATAGTGGCACAGGAACCATAGATGGTATCAATCAAACAATCGGCCTACGCTATCGAAGCCGCGGCGATCCTCGACAACCCGTCGCACAAGGATCTCCGCAAACTCACCGCGCAGATGGAGAACGCCCATCACACGGTGCTCGGCAACCTCGATGTCTCTACCCGCGTCGACTCCCGCTCTGCTGCCTCCACCTACATCGTCACCGATCATCCTGAGGCCTTCCGCGGCGTACAGACGATGTCGCGCGCCGAGTACGAACGAATCGCGAACCTTCAGAACGAGTACATTCGCGGTCAGGAGATGATCGTCATCGACGGCTACATCTCCAACGCGCCGAAGGTCCAGACCGCCGCCCGGCTGATCATCGAGCGCCGCAACGCCAACATCGCTGGCATGCAGAAGTTCCTCTACTTCCAGCGCAAGAGCGGCGAGCCGGAGGTCACCGTCATCGACACTCCGAACCTGGTCGCCGAGGGATACCCGGACGACCGCTGCATCGCCGTCGATCTCGACAACGGCGTCACCCGCGTCATCAACTCCGACTACTTCGGCGAGTCGAAGAAGGGCGGCCTGAGGATGTGGAACAAGATCGTCTACGACCTGGGCGGCCTGGCGATGCACGCCGGCTGCAAAGTCGTGCAAACGGCCAACGGCCTGAAGACGATCGCCATCATCGGCCTCTCCGGCACCGGCAAGACGACCTCGACGTTCCGCCGCCAGGGCGAATCAAAGCCCGTCCAGGACGACTTCATCGCTCTCATGCCCGGCGGCGTCATCCACGGCTCCGAGAACGGCTGCTTCGCCAAGACATTCGCCCTCTCAGCAGAGCACGAGCCTGAGATCCACGCCGCGGTCACGAGCCCGATCTCGTACCTTGAGAACGTCTACATCGACGCCGACGGAAACCCGGATTTCTTCAACAAATCATACACGCAGAACGGCCGCGCCGTGTTCCCACTGAAGGCGCTGGGCCGCATTGAGGACGCCCGCAACATCCCGCCGGTGTCCGCGATCGTGATCCTGAACCGCGACCAGGGAATCGTTCCCGCGCTGGCCAGGCTCTCGCAGAAGCAGGCCGCCGCCTACTTCATGCTCGGTGAGACGACGGGGACGAGCGCCGGCGGCAAGAAGGAGGCCGGCAAGGCCCTGCGCATCCCCGGCACGAACCCGTTCTCGCCGATGTCGGACGAGAAGCAGGGCAACCGCTTCCACGAACTGCTCCAATCTCACCCGATCGACGTCTACCTGATGAACACCGGCTGGGTGGTCGAGCACGACGGCCCCGACTCGAAGAAGATCAAGGTCGCCGACTCCAGCATCTGCCTGACGGCGATCGCCGAGGGCAACGCCGAGTGGGAGCAGGACCCGGACTTCGGCTACGAAGTCCCGAAGAGCCTGCCCGGCCTCGACGAAGAGCTGTCCCACCCACGACTCGCCTTCAAGCGCCTCGGCCGCACGGAAGAGTACGAGCAGCGGGTACAACAGCGCAAGAAAGAGCGCCGCGAGTTCCTCGCGTCTTTCGTCGGCCTCGACCCGCAGATCGCCAACGGCATCTAGACGCTTACGTCCCGGGGGCCGGCCACGCGCCAATCGGCGTGCAAGACTGCTGTTGGTGAGCGTGCGTCGGCAGGCCCGCAGAGTGTCGGATCACCAGCAGAACGTCATGCCCGTCGATCATGCCGTCGCAATTCACATCACCGAACACGCTCACGCTGTTCTGCTTCACGAAGCCAATGGGCGGACACGGTGGGAACGGCCCCTGCGGAACGCCCGCCAAATAGAGTAACAGCGCCAGCGCGTCATCCGCCGCGACACCGCCACCCTGGCCCCAGAAGTTCGTGCAGTTGACGTCGCCCTGCCCGATTTCCGGCACCGGTGACGGCGTTGGCGTTGCAGTGGGCTCATCGCCACGTACTGAGGCCCGGCTCAGGCCAATGAGCATCGTAACCACTAGCGCGAAGCTTGGCACGAGAGCATAGACAACGAGCGATTGGAACCGCATGTCGACACGAGCATTATACCGCCAGCTCGCGCCGGTCGGGGGCTAGCGCCTTCAGCCGGTACCCGTGTGACCCCCATCACAGCAGCGGCCTGCGCCTGTGCGATAATTCCCGCCAGCGGCTACCGACCGCCGGAGGACACAAATGACTACCGACCAACAACCGATCGTCTTCAACCCGCTCGACCCCGCCTTCCGCGAGGACCCCTACCCGGTCTACAGCCGCCTCGTCCGCGAAGACCCCGTGCACGTCACCCCGTTCGGCGTCAAGGCGTTCTCCCGGCTCGCGGACGCCACGACGATTCTCCGCGACCACAAGCGCTTCAGCAGCGACGACCGCAACGCTGGACTCATCGGCGTCCAGCAGGAGCGGAACTCGGGCGCCGACTCGATCGTCAACGACGAAGACCGCCCCTTCCTGTTCATGGACCCTCCCGACCACAAGCGCCTGCGCCGGCTCGTCAACCTGGCGTTCACGCCACGCGCCCTCGAATCGATGCGACCGCGAGTTCAGCAGCTCGTCGACGAACTGCTCGACGCCGTCGAAGGCAAAGCCGAGATGGACGCAATCGCCGATCTTGCCTACCCGCTGCCCGTCAGCGTCATCTGCGAGATGCTCGGCGTCCCGCGCGAGGACGAGCCTCAGTTCCGGGTCTGGTCGCGTATCCTCGCCAGCTCGCTCGACCCCGACATCACCGTCCCGCCCGAGGTGCGGAAGGAACGCGAGCAAGCCGTCTTCGACTCGCGCGAGTACTTCCGCGAGCTGATCGCGCGGCGCGGCGACGACCGCCCGCCGGACATCCTCTCGGCGCTGCTGTCGGCCGAGGAAGAGGGCGACAAGCTTTCGGAGCGCGAGCTGCTCTCCACCTGCACGATGATCCTGATCGCCGGCCACGAGACGACCGTAAACCTGATCGGCAACGGCATCCTCCAACTGCTGCGGCACCCGGACCAGCTCGCGAAGTTCCAGGAGCGGCCCGAGGAGCTTGCGCCACACGTCGTCGAGGAGGTGCTGCGTTTCGACCCGCCCGTGCAGTTCGACGGGCGAATCTGTATTGAGCAAACGGAGGTCGGCGGCGTGACGATCAACCCCGGCGAGTTCGTGATGACCCTGATCGGCGCCGCCAACCGCGACCCGGAGCACTTCGAGGACCCCGACACGTTCGACGTCACCCGCGGCGAGCGCGACTCCACGGCGGACCGGCACCTGGCGTTCGGCTTCGGCATCCACTTCTGCCTCGGCGCGCCGCTTGCCCGCATCGAGGGCGAGATCGCGCTTCGCAGCTTCGTGCAGCGCTTCCCCAACGCCCGCCTCCTCGACGAGCGCCCTCAATACCGCGCCCAGATCACGCTCCGTGGTCTGGAGAATCTGCGGGTGGGGCTGTCGGCCCCCGATCTCTCGGCTAGGTCACGGGCATACACAGAACAGAAATCAGCTACAAGTGAGACCAAAGAAGGGCTTCAGTCTGAGCACGTCCACGATGTTGATCTGGCCACTCGGCGCGATGTCGTACCGGGCCGAGGTCGGAGGCACTTCCGTGAAGAACACCGGCTTCAGGGAGAGCACATCCACGATGTTGATTGAATCAGATTCGGCGAGGTCAGGCGGCCAGCTACCCGACGCTGGATCGCCCCCTGCCGTGAACCCACAAGCGTCATCAGAATTTGTGCCAATCGTTCCTTCGTCGACCGTACTCCAACCGTCGCAGTCGTCGTCGCCGGGCGGAGTTGGCCAGGACGCTATGGTGGCGCCGTTAATCGGCCCCTGGTACACGTTGCTGGTATCCGAGGGTGGAATCGGGGTGCCGGTCCCGTCCGAGAGCTTTACATTCGTCAGAGCGATGTCCGTCGAGCCACTGCCAACAACCTCGATCTTGAAGCGGACGAGAACGCCCGAGCCGCTGACAGGACTCGAAGGAAACTGGGCTGCGGCCAGCTTGAATGTGCCGCTTCCGGCGTCCGGCAGGGCATCGCCCAACTCGATGACGGAGGTCAATGTGGACGCCAGCAGAAAATTGTAATCCACTTCAATCGTCGAAGTGAGAGTCACGACGCGGACGATGGCCGGGTCGTAGAGAAAGTCTACCTCGAACCCGGCAAGGCCGCTCACGTCTTCGATGACGAGGTCCAGAACCGCCGTCTCGCCAACGGCTAGCGCGCGGCAGCTATCGATGGTTCCGACAGAAGTTGCCGTGTTTGCTCCGTCTGATACGGCGTCGAGGCTGACGGAAGCACTGGTCACGGCGGAGGCCGACTGGCCGCCCCCCGCAGCCGACCAGAACAGGATGACGGCCACCGCCGTCACTGCAAGCGCCACCAACGCGCCAACTCGCGCCGGTGGCCGAACGCTATAGTTAATCATCACAGACCCCGTCTACTCCTCAGAAGCTCCATAGAGGGGCACGCTTGTGCCCCTCCATGGAGCGGTTCCAGTATGCAACCGTTCCTGTATGCTGCCTGGCCCTATGCTAGGGCAGGGGTGGCGGCGAAGGTTGCAGGGCCTGGAGACAATCGGTCATACGGGTGACTCCGTCCAGTACGTCGAACACGTCGATGATGCCATCGCTGTTGAGGTCGAACGGGTTTTCCTGGTTCTCGATCGCCCCACGGAAGGCGATGACGTCGTTCACGTCGAGCATCCCGTCGCCGTTGAAGTCGAGCGTCAGAACGCACTCTTGCCAGGTGCCTGCCTCGGCGGTTGAGCCACCCCCCGAGTCTAGCGCCCCTCCGAAGAAGAGCGCGCCCAGAACAGCGACTCCGCCTGCGGCGAAAGTGAGTGCAAATCGCATAGAAAATCCTCCTGTTAGGCTGGTGACGCTGCCTGGCGCGGTTCTCTTCTCGGCCAGGGCGCGCTTAAGCGCAGCCCTGCCGGCCGTTTCCGCACCGGGCGGCACGTCTGAAGGCTGGCTTGCGGACAGAGAGAGCCAGAAAGCAAGATCGGAGCGAAGCCGCGTGGCGTGATCAGGGTACCTGCTGATTACGGCTTCCGGAGCCGTCCCCGCTTCTATCGCGGCGAGGCACGCCTTTAGTACCTTTTCGTACGACTTACTTTTCCTCATCGGTCTCTCCTTTCCTCCCTGTCTCTGCCCTCCTTATTGCCTGGCGAGCGCTCCACTATTCGCACTTCCTAAAATCAATCGCTTCCACCAAGATGACGTCGCAGCGATTTAATGGCACGTGTGTAAAGTGAGTAGACGGCCCTCTCCTTCTTCTTCACCAAAAGGGCCACTTCCGGCGTGGTAAGGCCGACAAAGAACCGCAAGAGCATGACCTCCCGCTGATCTTCGCTCAGCTTCAGCATCGCGTCCTGCAGGTCCCATCGATCGATCCGGCGCTCTGGACTGGCGCCTTCGTCGGCCACGGACATCTCCGCGTCCGAGGAAGCTCGCTGCTCCGGCGCGATTTCCCTGCGCCGGATCGCGGTCCGGTGGTGTTCGTTAGTGAGATTGCGGGCGATGCCGTACAGCCAGGCAAGGATGGGCCGGCCGCGGTTGCTGTACGATCCGATCCGCTTCACTGCCTCCGTGAATACCGCCGATGCGAGATCCTCGGCCGTGGCCGCATCGGAGACTCGCGCATGAACGTAGCGATACACCTTATCGTAGCTTCCGGCGTAGATTTCCTCCCACGCTTCCTCGTCAAGCTCGCGGGCAGCCGCGATCAGCGCCTCGCTTTCGCTCCACTCTGTGTGCGAGCGAGAGGTAGAATCACCATCCGCGGATAAACTGAACTCCGTCAACGCAAACCACTCCAATAAGGGAATCCCTCTAACTGCCTTATTGTTTCACCACCGCCACACTATTCGCTGAACCATATTTTGGGGTATAGCGCCGCCGCCACTAGAATGCTGCCTGACAGGAGACCGATGAGACCCAGGAACAGCAACCCGCTCTCATCCTTGTGCACTCCGGGCGCTCCGCCCACCTGGGGGAGGGACTCCCCGGCCGACGAGGAAGGATCAACACTGTTGGACAGGTTCGGCGGCGGCGTCGCCCCGGCCGCCGTCGTGGGGCCGGATCCGTGCGGCGTGGGCGTCGCCTGAGGGGCCTCTCCGTCAGATTCACCCGGGCAAGGTTGCCCGACCCACAATGTTGCCGGCTGCACCTTCGCCACTGCGAGGGGATTGGAGGTTGAGTCGATCAGTTGTATATCCGAAACCTGCAGCTCCGTTGATCCAGTCTTCTGAGCGGTGATCGTCAAGCGGGAGAGCACGCCTGGCCCCTTTTCGGAAGCGCCCGCTGGTTCAACTTCGGTAGGCCCAAAATCAACTGCCCAGGAAATGTAGATACCGTTGCGGTCAGGCTTCGGATCAGACAGCGGAATGATTTGGCTGCCTGGCGCCTGGTCCATCAGCATGTCCGCAGAGTCCGCCGTAACCCAGACCAGTTCGGGATCATAGAAGAATGCGAATTGATACGCCGACAGGCCGGCGTGCGCCGGCACTCCGGGAGCAGGAAGCACTAGATCGACTTCAATCGACTCCCCGACTGCAATCGAGCGGCAACCGTTGATTTCCTGGACAGAGCGCGGCCCATTACCGGAGGCATCAAGGTCGATCACCAGTTGCACGGAGCTGGCTGCGGCCCGGCCCCCGAAAACCCCGGCCACAATCACGGCTGCGAATAGAAGCAGTGCGGACATAGTTCGCCGAAACACGGTGGTAGTATGATGCCACAGATGGCCACACCAAGCCGGGGGTGGGGGTTAGAAATCAGTAGGAAAACGGATAGAGCGAATCGCTTAGCGCCACCCAAGCGCTAATGCGCTCGGCCATGAGCCCACACACGTCGGCTGTGCGACAATGGCCGCGTGACAAAGGTCGGCCCCTTCGAGCTTATCGACGTGCCTCCGCTCAGCGAGCCTCGCATGCTCCTGGCGCTCCAGCCGTGGGTAGACGTCGGCTCCGTCGGTACGATGGCGCTCACGTTCCTTGAGGAGACGTTCGGCGGCCAGCCTGTCGGCGAGCTGGCGCGCCCCGGCTACTTCTACGACTTCACCCGCTACCGCCCGACGCTCTTCCGCCGCGAGGGCAAGCGCGAGGTCTCCATCCCTAACACGCGCCTTCATCACGCCCGCGACAAGGACGAGCGCGACTGGCTCCTCCTGCACGCGCTCGAGCCGCACGCCAACGGCGACGAGTACACGGAGGGCATCCTCGACCTCTGCCGCCACTTCAAGGTGAGCGAGTACACGTTGATCGGTGCGATGTACGCGCCGGTGCCGCACACGCGGCCACCCCTGGCCAGCGGCGGCGCCAGCGACGAGACTATGCTCGCGCGCCTGCGTGACGCCGGCATCCGCGAGAGCCGCTACGAGGGCCCGACGACGATCCTGGCAAGCATAACGATGGAGGCGGAGAAGATGGGCATGATCTCGGCAGGCGTGATCCTGCAACTGCCCGCTTACGCCCAGATGGAGCGCGACTACACCGGCCTCTACGCGCTGCTCGGCTACCTCGACAGGCTATACGGCCTCGGCCTCACGCTCGATCAGCTGCGCGTTCAGAGCGAGCGACAGACAGAGGCGATCAACGAAAACGTCGCGGAAGACGCCCGCCTCAAGGCCTGGCTCACCGAGATGGAGCAGGCCTATGACGCCGAGCCGCCCGCAGACGGCCCGCCCAAGGACACGAAGCTCTCGCCGGAGCTGGAGAGCTTCCTCCGCGACGTCGAGGGCCGCCTTAACTAGCGGCCCGCGATTCTTACTTCGGTGCCTTCTCTTCGTCCTTGGCCGGCACGGCGCTGGACGCCGAACCCGGAAGCGCGAAGCCGGTGCCGTCGCTGGCCTGCTCCTTCGCCGCGTTGTGGTCGGCGATCGCCTGCAGGACTGCCCGCGTGGCGCCACTCATGAATTTCGCCTGGTTCTCACGCGACCATTGCGCCGAGCGCTTGATCCAAGTGACCGTGTCCTGCACCTGTGGCATCACGTACCGCGCCATCAGCTCGTAGCTCTTGAGTGTCTTCTCGCGCGTCGTCCACTCGTGCGCCAGGCCGAGGATACAGCCGAAGCCACCGGAGACCTCCTGCAGCTTGTTGATCGTCGCCACCGCTTCGTCCGGCGTGCCTATGACGCCGCCGAAGCCGGTCAGCCGCTCGATCGCCTCGCGTCCGGAGCTGACCGGCGACTGGTTCGGCGCGCCGAGCGTGTTCACGAAGTAATCGTTGTTCCAGCTCATCAGGCCGTCTTCGACGTCGGCGATCGCCTCTTCCTTGGACTCCGCGAGGTGGAACGGCATCACGATTCGCCAGTTCCCGCGGTCCGGCGCGGGCCTGCCGGCCTTCGCCGCCGCCTCCTCGCAGTAGCCCCACTGCGTCGTCAGGGCTTGCAGGCCCTGCTCCGAGTACGACGCCACCGACAGCACACCCACGCCATGCTTACCAGCCGCCGTCATGCCCGACGGGCTCAGAGTAGACGCGACGGCCATCGGCATCGTCGGCCGCTGATACGGCTTCAGCTGCAGCGTCGCGTCGTGCAGCTCGAACCACTCGCTCACGTGAGTAACGGGCTCGTCCGAGGTCATCAGCTGGATGATCACACCCAGCCCCTCTTCCATACGCGGCCTCTGGGTCGTCGGCTCGATGCCGAGCATGTAGGCGTCTCCCGGCAGTGCGCCCGGACCAACGCCAAGCATCACGCGGCCGCGTGTAAGGTGGTCGAGCATCACCATGCGATCGGCGATGTGGAACGGGTGATGGTAAGGCACGCTCACTACGCCGGTCCCCAGGCGGATGTGCTTGGTCCGTTCAGCGGCCGCGGCGATGAAGATCTCGGGGCTGGCGATCGTCTCCCAGCCGGCCGAGTGGTGTTCGCCGATCCAGGCCTCGTCGTAGCCGAGGTGGTCGAGCGCTTCGATTAGCTCCAGGTTGCGCTGCAGCGCCAGCGTTGGATTCTCCCCTTCACGATGGAAAGGCGCCATGAAGATACCGAAGTCCAAGCGCTCTGGTCGCATCTCACTCTCCCTCTGGTGGGCGCCTACCGGACAGCGCCGCAGGTCTAGACGCTAACGTAAACGGTAAGTTGCCGCAACGCCTGCGACGCCGGTCACGATTGAGGGAGAGTACGCGGTGCCACGGCTACTCGAGCAGGCTGAGCGAGCCGATCGGCTCGCAGCCACCGGGCAGCAGCGGCGATTCGCCGGACACAATGAAGACGAGGATCAGCAGCGCGTCGAGGCCCGTCGGCGATCCGTCGCAATTAACGTCCGCCGACTGGTGGCAGATCGCGGCGCTGGGCAGGCCGGAACTGAGCTGTAGCACCTGCAGTACGTCGAACGCCTCGACGACTCCGCTACAGTCTGTGTCGCCGCGGCTAATCTCTGCCATCGGGATGTCCGCCAGCGCCCCAGACGGCACAGTGATCGCCGCGCCACCGGTGAGCCCAAGCGCTTCGAGCGCCGCGAACACGCCCTCGTCCAGCGGGATCAGCGCGCCGCCCAACACCAGGTAATCCTCCGCGGAAGAGACATCGCTCAGCAGCGAGAAGTCCGGGGGCGTCAGCGGCACCTGCTCGATCAGGCCGAGCGGTATCGTGACGACCGTCTCAGGATCGAGTCCGAGAGCAGCGTAGTCGCCCTCGCTCATGCGGAAGCGCGTGCCGGCGTAGACCACATAGACGTCAGCGCCGTCTTCGTCTGTGACCAGCGAACCATCGGGCGGCACCGTCGGGATCGCGGCGAGAAAAGCGTCTTCCACGAGCTGTACGTCGTCCGGCGTGAGTCCGAGCGCCGGAAGCAACCCGAAATCCGCTATGTAGAAGCGGCTGCCACCGCGCATCAACCAGACCGAACCCGTTGACATCTTCTCGAACAGACAGTCGTCGGCCAGCGTCGACCGGCAGCCGACGTAGGACGGCTCGGAGTAGTCGTCGATCAGCTCCCAGATCTCTGTATCGACGACGCCGCGCCGCCAAACACTCACCCGTTCCGATCCGACGCCTGCCGCCGCGTCGAGGGCCTCCTCGAAGCGGTCCACCGTCGAGTTGCCCTGAAGCATCGGCAGATAGGCCAGATCGCGTCCGGGCGCGAGGACCGAGAGGTCGGCGTACGCTTGCACCACACAGCCGGCCGCGTCACCCCACGGCACCTGGCCGGTATAGCTCTCCCAGTAGCACATCGGCAGCGCCGAGTCCGCAACCGAGAACCACTCCGCAGTTGCGGACTGCTCCCACCACCAGGGCCGTGGATCGTAGATTACACCGAGGTGCGCGTCGGGCCGCAGCTCTCGGAGTGGCTTCCAGAAGTTCTCGGCCAACTCCTTGCACTCCAGGAAACAAAATCCGGGGAACGGCTCCAGGTCCGCGTAGAGCGCCGTGACGCCGGAGTCGATGACTGCCATCGCCAGCTGCAGCTGAGCATCGTAGTCCGTCCCCTTCGGCACGAACCAGGCGGCGACCGCGATCCCCTGCGCTCCGTAGATGTCGATCAGGTTCTGGATCGCCTCCGGGCCGGAGACGGCGGCCGGGTGGTCGTCGTAGGTCGACATCCAGTCGGCCGCATCATGCGTCTTGATGTAGATCGTGCTTATCGGCAGCGCCATATCACCGGGCAGCGTCTCAGGGTAGTCGTTCGAGAGCTGCCAGATGACCGGGTCGACCTCGATCGCCTCAGCGGCCGATGGGCCGCTCGCCTGGAAGGCGACGGCCGCGATGAGCGCTGCGAGCGCTATGAGGATAAGGTGTGGCCGAGAGTCTCTAGGCACGGTCTTGTGTCTCGGACGGTGTGTTCGGGGTGCGCCGGTACCAGCCCGGTGAGTGTAACCGAGCCTCCAGCGGCAGGTCAATGAAGGAAGTCGTGGCATTGGGGGCGGC
>JADFTG010000003.1:0-5801 GCA_022560365.1 Chloroflexota bacterium
AGAAGAACCTTTTCCAGCTAACGATCGGGATGAGCGGCCTCTGGCTCCTCATCGCCGCGCTTGCCGTTTACATCCGCTAAGCACCCTCTTCCGTTCCCACTGATAATGAGTTCTCCGCTTCTGGGAACGTCCTCAGCCCACCACGGTCACCGCTGGCCGCTTGTTGCCGGCGCCGTGGGAGCCGTCGCGCTCCTCGTCGTCCTCACTTTCGCTTTCCTCGACCCGTTCGGCGGCTCAGGCGAGGAGCCGCCGGTGCGCTACGTCGAAGGTGTCGTCGGCGCGAATTCAAAGGTGAACCCGCTGTTCGTCTACCAGAACGAGGTTGACCGCGACATCGCCACGCTCGTGTTTTCCGGGCTGACCCGGCTGAGCGGAGACGGCACGCCTGAACCGGCGCTCGCGGAGAGCTGGGACGTTTCTTCCGACGGTAGGATGTACACGTTCCACCTGCGGCCGGGCGTCACGTGGCACACGGGGATCCAGTTCACGGCGGACGACGTCGTCTTCACCTACAACATGCTCGGTGACCCGCTCCTGCAGGGCGACCCGGATCAGGCGCAGCTCTGGCAGTCGATCGACTGCACAGCGGGCGACCCCCGGACGGTCACGTGTGTGCTCCCGGAGCCGTTCGCGCCGTTTTTATCGTACGCGAGCACCGGCATCCTGCCCAAGCACATCCTTGAGGCCGTGACCGCGCCGAACATGCTCGACGACCCGTTTAACCTTGCACCCGTCGGCACCGGACCCTACCGACTAACTCGGATGGACGGCGTGCACGCGCTGCTCGTGGCGAACGAGGAGTACTACCTGGGTGCGCCGGCGATCGAGGAGATTGAGATACGGTTCTTCCCCACGGTCTCAGCGGCGGCGGCGGGCATCGTGCGTGCCGAGATAGACGGCCTGCTCGTGGACCTCACGATCGACCCGCAGGACTTCCTGACGCTCGGAGATGTCGAGGGCGTGGAGGGATACCCGTTCAACCGCAGCGCCTACACGAGCCTCTACTTGAACAACCGCGAGACGCCGCTCAACGACCACTTCGTCCGCGAGGCTATTGCCCGCGCTGTCGACGTTGAGGCGATCATCGCTGAGCTGCTTGGCGGCCGTGGTCTTTTGGCGGACACGCCGATCGCGCCCGGCACCTGGGCACACTCCGACGTGAACGCACCGGAACTCGAACTGGACCTGGCGCGCAACCTGCTGGACGCCGGCGGCTGGGATCTGCCTCCGGACGAGACGGTGCGGCGGCGAAACAACGTCGATCTGCGCTTCTCGCTGATGACGGACCAGGACCCGCTGCGCGGCGCGATCGCCGACGCGATCTCGGAGAACCTGGCAGAGGTGGGGATAGAGGCGGTGGTTGTGCGCGAGGCGTCGAACAGCCTCGTGACGGACTTCCTGATTCCGCGCGAGTACCAGGCGGCGGTCTTCGGCTGGGATCCCGGCGCCGACCCGGACCCGTATCCGGCGTGGCACAGCTCGCAGGCGATCGGCGACGGCCGCAACCTGGCGGCTTACACGAGCGATGAGGCGGACGCGATCATGGAGGCGGCGCGCCAGACGACGGCCCTGGAGGCCCGCCGCGACCTCTACGCGCAGTTCCAGGAGCTGTTCGTACAGGACGTTCCCAGCGTGCCCCTGTACTACCCTGTTTACACCTACTTCGTATCGTCAAGGATCGACGGCATACAGCCGGGCGTGCTGTTCACGCCGGCCTCGCGATTGGCGAACGTGCACGAATGGACGGCCTCGCGTGTGCCAGACCTCGGTGGTTAGCGCGGCTCGACTACAATCGGGACCTGGACGACGCCGCGCGCCTTCCCCTCCTCATCGACGTCCTGATACACCCAGATGCAGTACGGTGTCTCCCGAATGACGTCGTCAATCAGGATGTCGATGGCGAACGGCCGGGTGAACTCGGTGATCTCCAACCCGGCCGGTGGCACGCGGAACTCGCGCGGCTGCGGCGGCACCTCGTTCGTCTGCAGCACGTCCTGCTTCTGATCGACGACGGCGACGAAGACGACCTTGTCCTCCTCGCCGATGTTGGAGCTCCAGCCGCGGACGTGCACCGGGATCGTCGTCTTTGCCTCGGCCTCTGGAGTCTCGACCTGCAGCACGGCGGGCGTTGCGGGGTCCGGGTTAGGCGAGCAGATATCCAGCGGCGACGGCGACGGCGACGGCGTTGGCGTGGGAGACGCTGTGCGGCTGGGTGGCTGTGTGGCTGTCGGGCCGGAGCTGGAGACGACGACGGCGACTCCGGTCGGGTTGGAGCCACCGGCGTCGCCCTCGCCGCCGCAAGCGAGCAAGAGTAGCATTAAAGTGCCGATAGCTGCCAGGAAAGGGACCGGCCACGGTATCAGTTTGTTGGTCATGTCAGGTCTATAACGTATCAGGGCGCTCGCGGTTCCGAAACGGCGCATGCTAGAATCGCCCGCGACGTGCCCATAGTTTTCATCGGAACGCCCGCCTTCGCCGTACCGGCGCTGCAACGCGTCGTTGCAGCCGGGTACGAAGTCTCGGCGGTCTTCACGCAGCCGGACCGGCCCGCCGGGCGCGGCCGCACGAGCACTGCGCCGCCGGTGAAAGCGGCGGCCGAGGGGCTGGGGCTGCCCGTGCACCAGCCGGCCTCGCTGAAGGATAGCGGCGTCGTCGAGCAGTTGCGTGCGCTCGCTCCTGAGCTGATCGTCGGCGTCGCGTACGGTCAGTTGATCGTGCCGCAAGTGCTGGCGATCCCGCCGCGGGGAGTCCTCAACGTGCATCCATCGCTCCTGCCGCGCTGGCGTGGCGCGTCACCCGTCGCGGCGGCGATCGTGGCCGGCGACGAGGAGACCGGCGTCACGATAATGCTTATGGACGAAGGTCTCGATTCGGGCCCGATCCTGTCACAGAGGGTGCGGACCATCTCACCTACGGATACGGCCGGCTCGCTCACCGAGGCTCTTGCGGAGGAGGGTGCCGATCTGCTGGCAGACACGCTGCCGCGCTGGCTCGCCGGGGAGATCGATCCGCAGCCGCAGGATGAGTCCCGGGCGACGGTCTGCCGCCAGCTGCGCAAGGCGGACGGCCTGATCGACTGGACACAGACGGCGACCGAAGTTTGGCGGCACGTGCGCGCGTACAATCCGTGGCCGGGGGCTCACTCGGCCCTCGATGGCGAGGGCCGAGTGAGCTTCTGGCACGCCTGGCCGCTTGATGCGGAGTCGGGCGAAGCGCCGGGCACGGTGGTGGCGGCGCCGGACGGTCTGCCTGCGGAGGCGCAGGGGGCGGCCTTCGCGGTGCAGACGGGGCACGGCATGCTCGCGGTGCTGGAGGCGCAACGTGCCGGCAGGCGTGCCCTGGGGAGCGCAGACCTGCTGCGCGGCATCCCGGCTCTCATCGGGCGGCGGTTCTCGGTCTCGGAGTAAGAGAAAGGGGAGGCGTGAAGCCTCCCCAGCAGTTGATTCCGTGTCTTGAGGACTATCTCCGCTTTTCGCGCCCGGAGTCGTCCTTTTCGCCCTCGTCCTTTTCGCCTTCGCCCTCTTCGCCCTCCTCGCCCTCCTCGCCTTCTTCGCCTTCTTCGAGCTCTTCGCCCTCTTCATCCTCTTCGGCGCGCTCGGCGGCTGGGATGTCAATGCGGGCTACGACGGTCTCGGCATCGGTGAGAATGTCGACACCTTCCGGCGCGGTGAGATCAGACACGTGGAGCGCCTGGCCAAGCTCCGTCAGGACGCTGATGTCAGCGGTGAGAGCTTCTGGTATGTTCGTCGGCAGCGCCTCCACCTGGATGCTGGTCAGCGCGTGGGTGATGATTCCGCCGTGCGCGTCCACGGCGGGCGCGATGCCGGTGATGTGGACCGCGACCTCCAGGCGCACCTTGTGGTCGAGCGAGACCTGTAGGAAGTCGATGTGCAGGATCTGGTCCGTGACGGGGTTGCGCTGGATGTCGCGGATGAACGTCGGGCGTTCCTCGCCGTCGACCTGCAGGTGGATGATCTCGTTGCGGGAGTGGCCGCGCAGGAACTGGCGGAACTGCTCGGTCGAGAGCTGTATGGCGACGGAGTCGATGTGGTTGCCGTAGATGTTCGCAGGCGTCACGCCCTCACGGCGGAGGCGGCTCACTTTCTTGCCGAGCACGTCTCGACGGGCGACTTCGAGCGAGGTCTTCTCTTGCGTGGTCATATAAGTGTTTCCGTGAGGAATACCGTATCAGGTTACCGGCGCTGTGACTGTGGGTCAATCGAGGTCGCTGCGTTAACCCGCTGCGCCAGCCTCGCGCAGCGCGGCGATCTCGTCCGTGCTCAGGCCGGCCTCGCCGAGCACTTCGTCGGTGTGCTCGCCGCGAGCCGGGCCCGTCGTGCGGACAGCGCCGGGCGTGTCGGAGAACTTGGGGGCGATGCCGACCTGCTTCACGGGGCCGAACTCCGGGTGCTCGACCTCGATGACCATGTCGCGGGCGAGGACGTGCGGGTCCTCGAACACCTCGTCCAGGCCCAGGACGGGTCCGACGCAGATGTCACGCTGGCGTAGCTCCTCGAACCACTCGTCGCGGGTCTTCTCCTTGAACTTCGCCCGCAGCCACTCGAACATCTCCGGGAACTTCTCGCGGTTGTTCTGGTGCGGGATGAACTCGTCGCAGCCCAGCGCCTGGCAGGTCTCCGACCAGAACCAGGGCTCCAGGCTGCCGATGCTGAGCCACTTGCCGTCCGAGCATTCGTAGACGTGGTAGGCGGGGATGGCGCCGTTGAGGAAGTCGGCGCCGCGCTGCGGGACGTGCCCGGCGCTGAAGAACTGGCCGGTCGCCATCGCCAGCAGCGAGGTGACGCCGTCGCTCATCGCCATGTCGACGTACTGGCCGCGGCCCGTCTTCTCGCGGGCGACGATGGCGGTGACGATCGCGAACGCCGCGTAGAGGCCGCCGCCGGCGAAATCGGCGATCAGGTTGAGCGGGATCGCCGGCGGCTGTCCGGGCCAACCGATCGCCCCGAGGGCGCCGCCGAGCGAGATGTAGTTGATGTCGTGTCCCACGAGGTTTGAGTACGGGCCGGTCTGGCCGTAGCCGCTGAGTGAGCAGTAGACGATGCGCGGGTTGCGCTTCGAGACTGCTTCGTAGTCGACGCCGAGCCGCTTGACGACGCCGGGCCGGTAGCCTTCGATGACGACGTCGGCGTCCTCGGCGAGCTTGAGGAACGCCTCCTGGGCGGACGCCTCCTTCAGGTTGAGGCCGATCGAGCGCTTGTTGCGCCGCAGTGGGTCGTACGCCCGCGTGCGCGCGTCGGCGCCCATGTCCATGCGGCGGCCGGCGCCCGGTGTGGCTTCGACGACGATCACGTCCGCTCCGAGGTCGCCGAGGAGCATCGTGCAGTAGGGGCCCGGCGCTAGGCCGGACATGTCGAGGACGCGGATTCCCTCAAGTGGCATCATGTTGGGCGGCTCCTTCGGTGTTGGGACGTGTCGCATCGCATGATGCAAACGCTGGTCGGGGATTGCCGAACGGGCCCTAGCGGGGCGTCCCGGAGGCGGTCGTCTGGCGCTCGACTCTACCCGCGAAGTAGGGCATCACCAGCCGCCCGAAGCGCTCGGCCTCCTCGTCGTGCGGGTAACCGGAGAGGCAGAACTCCGTGCAGCCCAGGTCGATGAACTCCTGAATGGTGTCGGCCACCTGCTGCGGGTCGCCCACGATGGCTACGCCCGCTCCCGGCCGTACAGTGGTGAAGCCGCTCCATAGATGCTTGCCGATGCGGAAGCCTTCGGTCTGCGCCAGCTCCTTCATCCTGGTATTCGCCTGCGACTGCTCCCACATGCTGCGGGTGGCGTTTTTG
>JADFTG010000003.1:5811-16624 GCA_022560365.1 Chloroflexota bacterium
GAGGGATTGAGGCGCATCGGCGATAATCGCATCAGCGTCCCGCCACGCCTCCTCCTCCGTCTCACGGACGAGCACCTGAAGACGCATGCCAAACGTGAGTTCGTCCTGGCGGTCATGCTGGGCAGCGACACGCTTCACATCGGCGATCTCTTCAGCGATCCGCTCGGGGGTGTCGCCCCAGAAAAGATAGACGTCGGCGTGCTTGGCGCCAACCTGTTTGGCGGCGGGTGAGATGCCACCGATGTAGAAGCGCGGATGCGGCTTCTGGTAGGGGCGGGGGTGAACAACGGCGTTCTCAACCTGATAGTACTTGCCTTTGTAGGTTACGGGCCCGTCATCAGTCCAGAGCCGCTTCATCAGCGTAACTGTTTCGTCCATGACTGCGTACCGCTCATCGTGATCGTAGAACAGCCCCTCGGCGGCCTGCTCGGCGCCGCCTGGGCCAGCGATGAGGTTGATGCAGACGCGCCCCTTCGTTAATTGATCAAAGGTGGTGAACATCTTCGCCATCAGGGTCGGCGGCATGTAGCCGGCCCTCACCGCCACCAACGGCTTCAGACGTTTTGTGCGAGCCGCGATCATTGCGCAGGAGACCCACGCCTCGTAGCACATCGTCTGCACCGGGACGAGCGCGTACTCAAACCCGGCGTCTTCAGCTGCCAGGGCCACTTTCGTGAAGTGATCGAGACCGGGCGGGATGTTTGCGGAGGGATCGCCGAACGCCTTTGTGTCGCCTGCCGTGGGGATGAACCAGCCGAAGCGAAGCCGCCCGCTGTCCTTCGTTCCCGTGTCGTCTACGTTTGCGTTAGCCATACTTTACATTCAGCCACAAGGACGGACGCCGGTCAGTCGTCCAGGTAGGGACGCTCGCCCACGGTGGTGACGTGGGAGCCAGTGTCAGGACACTGATCGTCATTTCAAACTCCCCATCACATAACTGATGGTGCGCGCAGTGTAGCATGCCCTGTAGGAGGTGAGCGCTTAGACAGCGCGAAGTAGAGGCTTCGGGCAGGCCCCGTGAACCGGCGGTCTGCACGCACCAGAAGACTTCGATTGCCGCCGCACGGGCGTTCTGATACGATGGCCGAACGGTTGGGGCTGTAGCTCAGTTGGGAGAGCGCCTCAATGGCATTGAGGAGGTCAGGGGTTCGAGCCCCCTCAGCTCCACCATTCCGAATCCTGGTAAAGGCTGCGACGAAGACTAGTACGGCCTGAACGCAGAGAGCCGGCGGTTCCGCGAGTGCGGACAAACGCTGCGAGCCGGTAAACAGGCCTGAACTCGCTTCTGAGCTCTGCCCGCGGAAGCGGGTGGCGGCGCCGGCGCCCGTTATCGCGCCCCCGAGTGCTCTCCGCCCGAGGCGGAGGGAACCAGGGTGGTACCGCGGAGAACGGCCCTCCGTCCCTGTGGACGGAGGGCTCTTTGATTAGGGAGCGACATGGACATATCGACGAACGACGAACTGGAGATAGTGGCCCGCCTGGTGCTGGCCGCGGCCGTCGGTGGCTTCGTCGGCCTGGAGCGTGAGCTCCGCGGCTACCCGGCCGGCATCCGCACCCTGGCGATGGTGGCGATCGGCGCGACGCTGTTTACCGAGATCTCGCAGCTGCTCGGTGGCAACGACCGCGTGGCGGCGCAGATCGTGACCGGTATCGGCTTCATCGGCGCCGGCCTGATCTTCCGCGAAGGCTACTCGGTGCGCGGTATCACGACGGCATCGACGATCTGGGCGGTCGCGGCGATGGGCATGGCGATCGGCCTGGAGCTCTACATCGTCGCGGTCTCCGGCGCCGTGCTCCTCTTCGTTGTACTGGAGGCGCGGCCGCTCACAAGACGTGTCGAACGCGCCGTCGCGCCCAGGGAAGAGGTGCTGCGCCGCGCCCTGAGGCGAGATGACGAAGACGGAGACGAGCCGATCGAAGACGAGGACTGACATGGGACAGACGGCGGAACCTAAGACCGAACGCTACGACCCGTCGGCCGTGGAGAAGAAGTGGCAGCAGCGCTGGGAGGACGACGGGCTGCACCGCGTTGACCTGAACGCTCCCGGCGATAAGTTCTATTTCCTGACGATGCTGCCCTATACGTCGGGCGACCTGCACGTCGGCCACTGGTACGCGATGTCGCCGTCGGACGCCGCAGCACGCTACCGGCAGATGTGCGGCAAGCGAGTGTTCTTCCCGATCGGCTTCGACGCTTTCGGCCTGCCCGCCGAGAACGCCGCGATCAAGCACGGCATCCACCCTCGCAAGTGGACCTACGACAACATCGACCGGATGCGCGGCCAGCTGCGCCGCATGGGCGCGATGTTCGACTTCTCGCACGAAGCGATCTCCGCCGACCCGGAGTACTACCGCTGGAACCAGTGGTTCTTCGTCAAGATGTTCGAGCGTGGCCTCGCCTACCGGAAGACGGCGCCGGCGAACTGGTGTCCCAGTTGCCAGACGGTGCTGGCGAACGAGCAGGTGGTGAGCGGCGACTGCGAACGCTGCGGCACGGCCGTCGTCCAGCGCGACCTGGAGCAGTGGTTCTTCCGCATCCGCGACTACGCCGACGAGCTTCTGGACTTCAGAGGCATGGACTGGCCAGCCCCGGTTGTGGCGATGCAGACGAACTGGATCGGTCGCTCCGAGGGGTTGGAGGCGAGCTTCGAACTGGACGTTCCGGGGGTGGAAGAGAAGGAGATACGCGTCTTCACGACGCGCCCCGACACGATCTTCGGGGTAACGTCGATGGTGCTGGCGCCGGAGCACCCGCTGGTACCACAGATCACGACGCCCGATCACAAGGCGGAGGTGGAAGCATATATCGAGCAGGCGCGCCACCAGACAGAGATCGAGCGCCTCAACGTCGAGCGCGAGAAGACCGGCGTCTTCACCGGCGCCTACTGCGTCAACCGCTTCAACGGCGAGCGGGTCCCGATCTGGATCGCCGACTACGCGCTGCTCTGGTACGGCACCGGCGCCGTCATGGGCGTGCCCGCACACGACGAGCGTGACTTCGACTTCGCCAGGAAGATGGGCCTCGGCTGTCCGGTCGTGATCGCGCCGCCGGACTGGGACGGATCGCCCTACGAAGAAGCGAACACGGAACCGGGCACGATGGTGAACTCCGGCCGCTTCGATGGCCTGCCGAACGAAGAGGGCCAAGAGGCCATCACTGCCTACGCCGTGGAGCAGGGCTGGGGCGAACGGCAGGTAACCTACCGCCTGCGCGACTGGCTGATCTCGCGGCAGCGCTACTGGGGTACGCCGATCCCGATCATCCACTGCCCGACTGACGGACCCGTGGCCGTTCCTGAGGGTGACCTGCCGGTCGTGCTCCCGGACGACGCCGAATTCGCTCCAACAGGCGAGTCGCCGTTGGCCAAGCACGAGGGCTTCGTCAACGTCGATTGCCCGAAGTGTGGCGGCCCCGCGAAGCGCGAGACCGACACGATGGACACCTTCATGGACTCCAACTGGTACTTCGTGCGTTACCTCAGCCCGGACTATCACGATGGCCCGGTCGACCCGGAGGTGGCGAAGCGCTGGCTGCCGGTCGATCAGTACACAGGCGGCGCTGAGCACTCGGTCATGCACCTGCTCTACGCGCGCTTCTTCTGGAAGGTGATGCGCGACCTGGGCGTCGTGCAGGGCGACGAGCCGTTCAAGCGGCTGTTCAACCAGGGCCAGATACTCGGCCCGGACGGCCAGCGCATGTCGAAGTCGCGCGGGAACGTCGTCGCGCCAGACGAGCAAGTGGAGCGCTACGGTGCGGACGCCTTCCGCTGCTACCTGATGTTCATCGGGCCATGGGAGGAAGGCGGGCCGATGAACCTCAAAGGGATCAGCGGCGTCGAGCGCTGGCTGAACCGCGCCTGGAACGTCGTCGTCCGCGAGCCGGCCTACGGTGACGTCGACGACTCAGCGACTAAAGCGCTGCGGCGGTTGACGCACCAGACGGTCAAGCGCGTGACGAAGGACGTCGAGGGGTTTCGCTGGAACACGGCGATCGCGGCGCTGATGGAGATGGTGAACGGCCTGTCACGCGCTCGCGAAAGCGGCCCCGTGGACCGCGGGGCCTGGAGCGGGGCGGTCGAGAAGATGATCCTGCTGATGGCGCCGCTGACGCCGCACCTGGCGGAGGAGCTGTGGTCGCGCACGGGCGGGACGTACAGCGTTCACCGGCAATCGTGGCCCGAGTGGGACGATGAGCTGGCGAGCGAGGACGAGGTAACGCTCGTGGTGCAGGTCAACGGCAAGCTGCGCGACCGTATCACCGCGCCGGCGGACATCGGCGAGGAGGCGGCGAAGGAGCTGGCGCTGGCCAGCGAGCAGGTGAGGAAGCACCTCGGAGGCAAGGAGCCGCGCAAGGTGATCTACGTGCCGGGCAAGCTCGTCAACATCGTCGTCTAGACGCTACCGCGCGGGGCTCTTATAAGTGAGGGACAACTCATTTCTACGGAGGAGCCCTGTTATGCGTTATCTCGTCACGATGGAATCTGTGGACACGGGGGAAGCGTCTTCGCCCGCTGAGCAGGCGGCGTTCCTGGAGGCGATCGTGGTCCCCTCGCTGCAGGCGCTCAAGGACTGGGAAGACAGCGGGAAGATCCGTGGTGGAGCCCTGAGCGGCCGGCGGGGTGCTGCCTTTGTCGTCGACGCCGCATCGAATGAGGAGCTGGGTGACCTGGTGCAACAGTTGCCGGTCTGGGGCACGGCGGAAGTCGAAATTACGCCTCTCGTCTCGTTCGAGCACGTCGTGAAGGCCACGGGTGAGACGGTGAGCATGCTGAAGTCGATGTAGCTCGCGCCAGATCGACCACTTCAGTTCCTTGTATGTGGCCTTACTGCAGATTGATTGACACCCGGGAAGGGACGAGTAGATCTTCCGTGAGCCGTCGCGCGCAACTCAAACCATGTTCTACGTGCGCGGATTCGGTGGGGTAAGATACAGAGCACATTGAGGGGGCCAGTGGAGGAGTCCGAGGATGCGGAACTCGGCGTGCGATTCGTTTCCGGATCTCGATAGGGAAAAAGGCCAGGGACGGTGCGCGGCGTTCGTGCGGTTCTCGTAGCATTGCTGGTCCCGCTGGCGATAGTGATGGCATCCGGGACTGGCACGACGGATGCTCAGGCAGCGGATCCGGCAACGCAAGGAGAATGGTCGGCGCCGTTCGCAACGCCGGTGCCGGGGGTTCACGCGGCGGTGTTACCGACGGGGAAGGTTCTCCACTACTCGTATCCCCTTTCGCCAGGCGGGTCCGAAGCGTGGACGTGGGATCCGGACACTGGCGGGTTCACCGAGGTGCCCATCGACAAGAACATCTTCTGCGGGGGACACGCGTCGCTTCCAGACGGTACTTTGCTGACGGTTGGAGGGACAGCACCGTCTCCGCCCGGCGACGGACCATACGGGCTGACCGACCTTTATAATTTCGATCCGTTCAGCGAGACGTGGTCCGACCCGGGCGACACGCAGATAGGGCGATGGTATCCGACGACGACGACGCTGCCAGACGGACGGGTATTGATTCTGTCCGGGCTCGACGAGGCCGGAAACCTTACGCCAGTGGCCGAGGTGTATGACCCAGCGACCGGGTCGCAGGTGCTGGCCGGCGCGGAGAAGTTCATGTTCCTGTACCCGTGGACGCACGTGTTGCCGGACGGCACGGTGTTGCACTCGGGCCCGGAACCTACGACTTCGGTGCTGGACACGTCAACGCCATCGTGGTCGACGGTGGCGACGAACGAGTATGGGAATCGTCACGATGGAACGTCCGTACTGCTGCCGCTGCGACCACCGGAGTATCGTCCGCGAGTGATGGTGATGGGCGGCGGCAATCCAGCGACGAATACGGCTGAAGTCATCGACCTGGGCGCGGCAACCCCCGACTGGAGCTATACGGGCTCGATGACGCACGCGCGTCACCACGCGAACGCGGTCCTGCTCCCGGACGGTGAGGTGCTGGTGGTGGGGGGAACGGTGGTGAAGAATGAGCCGGGGCAGGCGGTGCTTCCGGCCGAGATGTACGATCCGTCCACGGGGTTGTGGACGGAGATGGCCAGCTTGCAGCAACCGCGCATCTACCATTCGACCGCGGTGCTGCTGCCGGACGGCCGCGTGCTGGCGGCCGGAACGGACGGCGAGTTTACAGCCGAGATCTACAGCCCACCGTACCTGTTCCGGGGACCAAGGCCAGCGATCGACGCTGCCCCGAGCGCGGTGGATTACGGAGCGAGCTTTCTGGTATCAACGTCCGATCAGGACGTGACAACCGTGGTGCTGGTGAAGACCTCGGCGGTGACGCATTCGTTCAATATGGAGCAGCGCACTGTGGAGCTTACATTCCAGCAAGGCGTGGATACCCTCAACGTGCAGGCGCCGCCGAACGCGAACCTGGCGCCTCCCGGATACTATATGTTGTTCCTGCTGAACTCGCTGGGAGTACCCTCTGAATCGACGTTCGTGCGGTTGGGAGCAACGGCCGACGACGATGGAGACGGACTCTCCAACGATGACGAGACGCTGGTGTACGGTACGGATCCGATGAACGCCGACAGTGACGGCGACAGCCTGGGCGATGGCCAGGAGGTCTCCACGGGCACGGACCCCAACAACCCCGACACTGATGGCGACGGCTTCGACGATGGCCTGGAGATCTTCATCGGGACCGACGCCAGCGTGGCGTGTGACGACGGCCTGGGTCTACCTGACTGGCCTCCGGACTTCGACGACAACAAGACGATCGACATCACGGACGTACTGGCGCTGAAGCCTGTCTTCGGGACGCCCAGCGCGCGCCATGATCTGAACGCTTCCGGCGGGAACATCAATATCGTGGACGTACTGGTGCTGAAGCCCGTCTTCGGGGCGAGCTGCGCCCCACCGTAGCTTGCCACTCAGAGAGGGACCGCAGCGCCGAAGAGCATGGAAATGAAGCTAACACGAGCGCTTGGGCATCATCGTAGTCACGTTCCTGGCAACTGTTCGCCGGTGAGGCATTGGCCGATGGGGCGGCTCGTCCTCCGCCAGGCCACTCTCAGATACGAAATCTTGGTGCCGGGGGTGGGATTCGAACCCACATGCCCTTGCGGGCAGCGAATTTTAAGTTCGCCGTGTATACCCTTCCACCACCCCGGCTCAGATACGAATTCGGCCGTTTTCATCTAAGGAGCCTGAACATTTGCTAACTGTTGCAAACAAGTCGTCCAACCTGGCGACCGCCTCGGCCCGGAGACCGGGCACAACGTGGGAGTGGGTGTCGAGGGTGATCTTCACGCCCGAGTAACCCAGCCTCTCACTGACTATCTTCGGGTGTACTCTCTGCTGGAGCAACAACGAGGCGTGGGCGTGGTGCAGGTCGTGGCAGCGAAGCCGGTCAAGCCCTGTCTCCTTGGCCAGCCGGCGCCAGGCGTCCCGCAAGCGGAACGGGGTATCGCTTGACGTCGAAAGTCCTCTCCGCCGGTCAACTAGCGGTCGTAGTCGGCGTAGGCTGAGCTGAACTGCCACGGGCCTTCGCCGCAGCCAGTCCTGTCGAGCCGCTCTGTGCGGAGCGTAGTGGGGTTTGTCATCTGCAGGAGGATAACGAAGGGCGCCGGAGCCTCGCCGAACCGGTCCCTGGTCTCATAGCAGTAGAGCGTCCCGTTCGCCTCGACATCCTTGAAGTCGCGATTTACCTGGCCTGAGTCCGCCGGGTCAAAGTAATAGAGATCCGCGGGCAGTCCGCTGGCAGCCATCGATGTCCCCACCGAGAATACTGCTAGCGAAGGGTCGACGTTGTCGTGAACGAGCGCAAGGTGCGGGTCCTCGGGGTAGGTACGAGTTACCTCTTTCGCAAACCAGGCGCCCTGCGCCGTCCCTGGTTCGTCCTGCTCGACCTCACCACAGGCCGGTGGAGCAGTTCTCGCAACCGTTCCGTCATGGCTACCTAATTTCGCACGCAACGCGTCACGAACATCAGCTGTGAAGTAATCGAGGGGGCAGACGATATGACGGGTGCGGTCAGTCCATCGACTCGGCTGAGCGTACGGCTGTGGATCGGCCCGCGAGTCGGAGACGCCAAGATCCAGCGCGTTCTGCCATTCGTTGCCGCCGGCTGATCCGATGAGTTCGCCGGCCGAGAGCTTCACGTCGATCGTCTTGGTGCAGTATTCGTATTGAAAGTCGCCGGTGCTCTGATCTTCGCACGCGTCATACGGAGGAGAGAAGCGCTCCTGAAGCTTGCCAGTGAGAGAACTCATGTGGATGAAGAAGGCCTGCAGCTCTTCGCACGGCGCAAAGTAGATGCTGTAGTCAGTGCGACCGTCTGAAAAGTGCCGGGTTGAGCGAATCTCGGTTACCCAGACATCTCCGGGAGAGACGACCGGAACCTCGACGGTGCCCAGGTACCACTGGGAGCGGTCTATTCGGTTGATATGGAAGTAGATGTGATCTGTCGGGAAGACATGGCCTGAAGGGGCGAGATTACCCAACGGTACAAGGCCCATGAAGTCCGACATCGCGACAGGTGAGACAGAGAAGAACTCGGACTCCGACCCGCAGCGTGGTAGCTCGCCGGGTGCGTCCGCAGTTGGGTCTGGAAGTGGCTCCTGGCCGCTTCCAGCGGTCTCCGAGGGTGCTGCTGAAGCAGTCTCAGAGCCGACATCGCCTCCGCCATCGCTGCATGCGGCCAGGAGCACCAGGCTGAGTCCTGCGACAGTGAGGAGAAGGGTTCTTGTTGGGCCACTTGAGGCGCGGCGCATTATCGCCATGTCGATCAGTAAGACGACGGAAGCTCGAATTCGCTACATCGCTTATGGACGGCCAGCGCGCCGTCCGAAAGGGAGTCGGGCGGGAGTACGATCCCGCTGTGCCAGCGTAACGCCCCGGGACCTCACACCCCGTTGACGAGGTGGATGACGCCTTCCGATCGTCGCCACACGCTCGCCAGTTCGGTCAGATCCTTTACGCTGAACAGCCCCCGGTCTCGAAAGTCATGCTCTTCGAAGAGGCGGCGCAGTCCGATAAATCGAACGCCCTTGCCCCTGACGAACTCGTAGTCCATCAGCGAGTCGCCAACGAAGATGACCTCGTCGGGACGGAGGTTGTAGTGGCGCAGAATGAACTCGATCTGTTGGCCCTTGGCGAAGCCGGGCTTGTAGCCGAAGCAGCCATCGAGGAGGTCATCGATTCCGGCATTCTTCGTGTACTGCCGGACGATCGTCTCCTGTGTGCTGCTACAGACGAACCGGCTGACGCCCCTATCTTCGAAGAACCTCAGGACGGGGACGACCTCCTCGAACAGCGGATGCTCGAGAATACGCTCCCGCTTGCCCGATTCCATCGTGGCGGCCACTGCGCCGTTGCTCTGGTGTCCCGGAAAGATCTCCTCGAGCTGGCTGCCGAAGTCCATCCCGGTTGTCTCGAGATACCTCCGGCGTGCCTCCGCCCCGGAGACCTCGTAGTTCTTGACGATCAGACCGGCGGCCAGGTCCGACAGGAACGGCATCGTGTCCGCGATGGTGCCGTCAAAGTCGAAGATCACCGCTTTCGGGCTGGTACCCACCAGCGGGCTCCGGCCATTGGCGTGCTTCCAGGAGGTCCACACGCGCCACAAGACAATGCCGGTCGTGAGCAGCGCGACAGCGAGCACGGCCACGAAGACGGAGATCGGATGAATCAGTGTTCCGATTCCTCCGAGGGCGAGCACGAACAGCCTCAGATCCCTACCCCTTCCGGCCGCAGTCCACTGGCCGCCGTACCGGTAGCCGAAATTCGCGACCGATTTCGCGGAAGTATAGCTGACCATCAGTGTTCCGAGCAGCGCCAGCATCGACGCGCCGACTACAAGGGTGGTGGAGGATGGGCCCAATAGGTTACTGATGGCGGACGCAGTCAGCATGTAGTAGAACATGCCGAACAATATGAAACCGTCCGAGTAGCGATCGAGCACCGCATCAAAGAAGTTCCCGAAGGGGGATTGCAGCTTTTTCAGCCGCGCGACCTCGCCGTCACTCCCGTCCAGGATGCTGGCCAGCTGAATCACGATCCCGCCCACGATGGGAAGGCCAAAGAAGAAGGTCAGGCTGGCCACGAAGCTGACAACGAGCGCAAGAAGCGACACCAGGTTCGCTGTCATTCGCCGCGATAGCTTCAGCAACAGCGGAGTGAAGATTGCCGTGGAGATCCTCCGGTTGATGTTGCGGGAGACGAAGCCGTCTTCAGGCTTCGAGAGGTTCTGAAACAGGAGCCTCTCCGCATTCCGGAGGTCTTGAGGCGTATCGACGTCAACCCAATCATGGTCTTGGACGTCAACTACTTTCACCTTCCCCCTTGCAGCGAGGCATCGGATGGCGCCGGAAACGGACGGATCTCCTGACTCTGCGCTCTCTTCGGCGGCGCCGAAAACTTGTGGCGAGCAGACAAATGCTCCGGTGTCAAACGCGTCATACCTTTCCAGCTGCTTCCCGATTGCGACGAGTTGCCGATCGTCGACCACGAGCTTTGTCACATCGTCGAGGTCGATTAGCTGATTCTTATCTACCCCGAAATCACCAGCCAGGATCACCTCGCCGTCCTCCAGCGACTCGCTGAGAAGCCGGTCTAGGATAGCTCGCTCCAGGATGTGGTCCGCCATCAGTAGTAGGAACGGCTCGTGAATCCGCTCACGACCGGCAAGCAGAGAATATCCGTTGCCCAACTCCCATTTCGGGTTCTTGATCGGGGTGATGCTCACTCGCCTGCGGCGGCTTACCTCCGAAAGGAGAGTTTCGACCCGATCTGACGCGTACCCGGTTACCACGTAGAAGTCGTTGACTCCGGCCTGCTGAGCGGTGGCGATGCTGTGCTCTATGA
>JADFTG010000151.1 GCA_022560365.1 Chloroflexota bacterium
AGGCGACGAACGCCGCCGATAGCGGCTCCGCGCGGCCGCGTTCCGTGATCTCGGCGAGCGAGAAGAGGACGCCGGCGGCGACGATCGCCACGCAGGCGAAGATACCGGCCACCCACTTGAGGTCGATCTGCCACCCGGGGCGCGTTCTGAGTTCCATCACCTGTATCAGACGCGGCTACGGGCGGTATGGTTACGTGGGGTGGGCTGGGCTGCATCTGTGGTATAACGGGGGCAGGTCATGCGCTTCGCCGTCATCGTCTTCCCCGGCACCTGGAGCGACCACGACTCCCAGTACTCGTTGCGGCTTGCGGGCCACGAGGCCGACCTCGTCTGGCATCGCGAGACGGATCTATTCGCCTACGACGCGATCGTCCTCCCCGGCGGCTTCTCCTACGGCGACTACCTGCGCTGCGGCGCCATCGCGCGTTTTTCGCCAGTGATGCGCAGCGTCGTTGCTGAGGCAGACGCCGGAAAGCCCGTCATCGGCATCTGCAACGGTTTCCAGGTGCTCTGCGAGGCGCACCTGCTGCCGGGCGCGCTGATGCGCAACGACTCGCTGCAGTACCGTTGCGAATGGGTGCACCTGCGGGCGGAGAACACGGCATCGGCCTGGACCGGATCCCTCGACCCGGAGCAGGTTATCCGCGTGCCGATCTCGCATGGCGAGGGACGCTACTTCGCGGACGAGGCCACGCTCGACGAGCTGGAGTCGTCGGGACGCGTCGCCTTCCGCTACTGCACCGACGCCGGCGAGGTGACGGCTGAGGCGAATCCCAACGGCAGCGAGCGCGGCATCGCCGGAATCGTCAACGAGCGCGGCAACGTCCTTGGCATGATGCCGCACCCGGAGCGCGCCTGTGAGCCGCTCCTGGGTGGTGAGGACGGCCTGCTGATCTGGAAGTCGGTTGCGGAGTGGGCAGAGGTGAGCGTATAACGGCGTTAACCGATCCGTCGCCAGCGAGTTTTCCAGATATCCGCGCCGCCGTCGCCAGCGGAGACGCACCAGAGCGAGGCTAAATGGCAGACGATACGATCCCTTACGACGCCCGACCGTCGCCGCGGCCTATCCCTTATCCGGTTTCGTTCGACGTCGAGGGGCCGGCGGAAGTCTCTCGTCTCAGCACCTTCTTCCGCATCATCCTGCTCATACCGGTCGCGCTCTTCCTCGGGGTCATCGTCAGCATCCTCGGAAGCTTTCTGGGTGGCCTCATCCTGGCTCACTGGATCACAGTCCTCATACGCGGGCGGCCTGTCGGTTGGATATGCCGGGCGATCGTCGCCATCCAGCGCTTTGCATTCCGTGCCTACACCTACTTCTTCCTGATCACGGACAAGTATCCGCCGTTCGAGGGCGACTGGAACGTCCACTACGAGGTCGAGCAGACGGAGCGCATCCAGCGCAAACAGCTGGTGATCTGGAAGACGTTGGCCTCGATCCCGCACGTCATCGCGCTCGTCGTGCTCTGGTTCGCGGTCGTCGTCTGCATTGTCATATCCTGGTTCGCCATCCTCTTCACGGGGCGGTTTCCGCTCGGTCTGCGCGGCTTCATCGTCGGTTGGATGCGCTGGAGCGCCCGCGTCGGCGCCTACTGGATTTCGCTGCGGGACGAGTACCCGCCGTTCAGCCTCTCCGCCGACGCCTCGCCAACGAGCAACACCGCGCACGTGTGGTCGGGGATCGGCGGTTTCGTGCTGGCCGGCGGCGCGATCGGCGGGATCGTTGCGCTGGTCATCGCCACCGCGAACCTTGAGGAAGCGCAAGTCTCCTACGCTGGCCTCCTCACCGGCGAGCCTTCGCCGACGCTTGAGGTGCAGAACATGCGGATCACGCTACTCGCGGCTGACAACCGCTACGAGTTCGCAGACGGCCTCTTCATACCCAAAGACGGCGATCGGTTCGTCTGGTTCACGGCGGAGATCATCAACGTTGGCTCTTTTAACCAGGAGATCGAGGACAACGACTTCGGGCTGAAGGACTCGGGAGGTGACGGCCACGATCCAGTGATCGTCAGCTACCTGGGCCGCGTTGGTCCGGTTGAGCTCCTGGGGGGCTCCTTCATCTTCGTCCGCGTAATCTTCGAGATACCGCGTGGGGAGGATCCGGTGGCGTTTGAGTTCGAGCCAGAGGTCTTGCAGCGCGCCAGGTTTGAGTTCACCAGATGACGTTTACAGTAGGTAGAAGAGCCCGCGAGAAGGAGGGATACACAGCATGACTGCAGAACCTATGGCAGCGGCGCCGGCGCCGGCGCCAGGCTCGCCGGTCCGGTTCGACGTCGAGTATCCGGATGAGCTTTCGCGCCTCCTGATCTTCGTCAAGTTTTTACTGGCGATCCCGCATCTGCTCATCTTGTACGCGCTTAGTGGCGTGCTCTCCGTCATCACAATCATCGCGTTCTTCGCGATCCTGTTTACGACGCGGTATCCGGAGGGGCTGTTCAAGATCGCCGTCGGCGTCATGCGCTGGCAGGCGAACGTGTACGCATACATCCTGCTGCTGCGCGACGACTATCCGCCGTTCACCTGGGAAGCGGACGAGTATCCGCTAACACTCGAAGTCGAGTACCCGGATACGCTCAATCGCTGGCTGCCGCTGATCAAGTGGCTGCTCATCATCCCGAACCTGATCGTGTTCATGATCGTGGCGATCGTTGCTTACTTCCTGCTTTTCATCGCCTGGTTCGCGATCCTGTTTACGGGCAAGTTCCCGCGCGGCATGTTCGACTTCGTCGTCGGCACCATGCGCTGGTCGCTGCGCCTGAACGCCTACACATACCTCATGCGTGACGAGTACCCGCCGTTCAGCACGAAGTAACGGATAGCCCCGGCGATCCAGAAGCGTCGGCGCAGCCCAAGGCCTGGTACGAGTCCCTGTGGGCGACGATCCTCACCGGGTACGTCTTCGCGCCTGTCGGCATCTTCCTGATGTGGCGCTACCAGCCGTGGCCGCTCTGGCTCAAGGGCGGCCTCACCGTCTTCGGCCTCACCATGTGGGCGGTTGGCTCCTACGTGTCTTCCAACTACATCTTGCCGCGGATCTTCTGACGCCCGCGACGTAGTCGGCGACCTACGGCCGTCGGCTCGCGCGCGAAATTGTATGGCCCGTGATCGCCCGCTATGCTGAGTCCGTGGCCATCGAACAGTCCGTCCTCGACACGATCGCCCTCAGCCGCGACGAGTACCAGCTCATCGTCGAGAAGCTCGGCCGCGAGCCGAACGAGGTTGAGCTGGGCCTCTTCGGCGCGCTCTGGAGCGAGCACTGCGGCTACAAGAACTCGAAGCCGCTTCTGCGTCTGCTGCCGGCTGAGGGCGCCTACGTCCTGACGAAGCGCGGCGCGGAGAACGCCGGCGCCGTCGACATCGGCGACGGCATGTGCGTCGTCATGAAGATCGAGTCGCACAACCACCCGTCCGCGGTCGAGCCCTACGAGGGTGCGGCGACAGGCGTCGGCGGCATCGTCCGCGACATCTTCGCGATGGGCGCGCGGCCGATCGCGATCCTCGACTCGCTGCGCTTCGGCCCGCTCACGGAGGCGAGGAACCGCTACCTGTTCGAGGGCGTCGTCGCGGGCATCAGCGGCTACGGCAACTGCCTGGGCATCCCCACCGTGGGCGGCGAGATCGCCTTCGACGAATCGTACAGCGGCAACCCGCTGGTGAACGCCATGTGCGTCGGCCTGCTGAATCGGGGCGAGCTAGTGCACTCCGCTGCCAGAGGTGCGGGAAACCTCCTGATGCTCGTGGGCGCCGACACGGGGCGCGACGGCATTCACGGCGCGTCGGGGCTTGCCTCCAGGACATTCGAGGATGATCGCGAGCTTCGCCCGACGGTACAGGTCGGCAACCCGTTTTTGGAGAAGGTGCTCATCGAGGCCTGCCTTGAAGTCGCCAGGACCGATCACTTCGTTGGCATCCAGGACCTGGGAGCGGCGGGACTCACCAGTGCGGCCATCGAATCGGCGTCGAGCGGCGGCAGCGGCATCGAGCTCGACGTGGCGAAAATACCCCGACGTGACACGGGCATGACGCCCTATGAGGTCATGCTGTCGGAGTCCCAGGAGAGGATGCTCATCATCGTAAAGGCGGGCCGCGAAGACCAGGTGCGAGCAATCTTCGACAAGTGGGACCTTCAGTCCACCGTGATCGGCCGGGTCACGGACGACGGCAAAGCACGAATATTCGACTCCGATGTA
>JADFTG010000152.1 GCA_022560365.1 Chloroflexota bacterium
GACGTGCGGGGTAAAGCTTTCGGCGACGATGTCGCACTCGGCGACGAGCCGCTTCACGATGTCAGCACTGGCTTCGCCGTTCTCTTCGCCGAAGTCGAGCGTAAGCGAACGCTTGCCGCCGTTGCGAAGCAGGAAGTACCCGGCCTTGTTCCAGTAGTCGTCCTCGCTGTTGTTCTCCGGCATCACGAAGTTGCGCGTGATGTCCATCCGGGTCAGGCCTTCGATCTTGATCACGTCCGCGCCCAGGTCCGCGAGCATCCGCGTGCAGGTCGGCCCGGCGTATACCTGCGTGAGGTCGAGCACGCGGACGCCGTCGAGGGGCAGGCCGCTCACTTCGATGCCTCCGGAAATTCTGCCGAGTCCGCGCCCAGGGCCGGCGCCGGGCCGAACGCCAGTGGCGTCTCCGACATGCGGAAAACGGTGCCGATCGCGGGCAACTTGCCCACGCCCGGCTGCTCGATCTCGCCGAAGAAGCGGCGCTCGGCCAGGTGGTCGTCCTCCAGCAGCGTCTGCGGAGACATGACGGCGGCGAAGGGAATACGCAGCTCCTGCGCACGCGTCAGGAGGTCGAGCCAGTCGTGCTCCATCAAGTACGGGCGGAGGATCTTCTCGAACTCCTCCCACTCGATCGTGCGCAGCCAGAGGTTCTGGAAGAGCGGGTGCTCCTCCAGCTCGGGCTGCTCCAGCAGGATCGCCATCATCAGCGGGAAGCCCGTGGCGCCGCCGATGACGACAATGTGGCCGTCGCGGCAAGGGAAGATCTCGCTCGGGTAGGTCGGAATGTGGTGTCGCGAGTAGAAGCGGCGGCGGATCGCGCCCAGCCAGGCGTACATCGTCGTGTTGTACTCGTCGGCCGCGCCGAGCGCTTCTAGGCACGAGACGTCGATGTGCTGGCCGGCGCCCGTCTCGCCGCGGTGTTCGAGCGCCGCGAGGACAGACACCCACGCGTTCAGCCCACCGAAGTAGTCTGCCGGCTCGCCGCCGGTGGTCAGTGGCTCCTTGTCCGGGTCGCCGGTGACGTACATTAGTCCGGAGAGGGCCATGCTGGTCAGCGAGTTGCCCTTGAACTTCGCGTACGGGCCCGTCTGTCCGAACGGCGTCACCGAACAGTACACCAGCTTCGGGCACTCGCCAGAGACGTCGCCGAAGCCGAGGCCCAGCTCCGCCATGCGCCCCGGCGTCTCGCTCTCGATCAGGACGTCGGCCGAGGCGAGGAGCTTGCGCAGCACGGCGCGCCCTTCGTCCGAGTCGAGGTCAACGGTGACGCTCTGCTTGTTGCCGTTGAGGTGGATGAAGAGGCCGCTCTTCTCCAGATCCGGGACGTCGCCCGGAAAGGGGCCGAGCCGGCGCGTGAAATCGCCGTCCGGGGGCTCGACCTTTATCACCTCGGCGCCGAGGTCGGCGAGCAGCCGGGCGCAGTACGGTCCGGCGATGCCCTGCGAGAGGTCGATCACGCGCAGGCCGCCGAGCGCGGAGTCAGTCACGGAGAAGAGACGCATTCATTTGGGGTACGGGGCGGATAATAGCAGGGAAGGGGAAACGCGAACAAGGATGCGTCCTTCGCGAGCCTCAGGACGAGCGGTGCGAGATGCACACTCGTCCCGTCATGGTGAGGGCCCGACGGGTCCGTAGGGCTCTCGAACCACGAGCGGAGCACGGCGGCGTCCTGTAAGCGCACGGTTTGCTAGAATCGTCTCGCTGACCACCATGTCCTCGCTAACGCTCGATATCAAACCTCCCATCGCCCGGCTGACCCTCGCCCGCGACGTCATCGGGCCAGCCGAGATCGGCGACCTGGCGTCCGCCTGTGAGGCGATCGCTGGCGACGATAGCGTCCGCGCGGTGATCCTTGCGGGGGACGGCGACTCCTTCGGCCGCGGCTGGGACTGGTCCGCGCTGGCTGGTGAATCTCCCGATGCCGCAGAGGCGCTCCAGGAGGCGGGCGTGCTGGACGATCCGTTCGGCTGCCTTGCTGATCTGCCGATGGCGGTCGTCTGCGCGCTGCATGGCGAAGTCTCGGGGGGCGGACTGGCGCTGGCGCTGGCGGCCGACATTCGCATCGCCGCCGAAGACGCGACGTTCTCATTGCCGGAGACGGGGCTGGGTCTGGTTCCGATGGCGGGCGCGACGCAACGCCTGGCGCGCTTGGCCGGCCGAGGAGACGCGCTCGCGCTGGTGCTCACAGGTGAGCCGATCGCTGCGGCGGACGCCCTGCGCATCGGCATCGTCAGCGAAGTCGTGGCGAGGGCGGACCTGGCGGCGCGCGCGGACGAGATCGCCGGGCGTATCGCCGAGCGCGGGCCGATAGCGGTGCAGTACGCCAAGGAGGCGGTGTCGCGTGGCGCCGAGATGCCGCTCGACCAGGGGCTGCGATACGAGACCGACCTGACGATGATCCTCCAGACCACGGAGGACCGTGCCGAGGGCGTGCGTGCGTTCCTCGAAAAACGCCAACCGAAGTTCAAAGGGAAGTGAGCCGATGCATCTGAGAATGGAGGAAGACGAGGCGCGGTCGCTGTTGGCCGTCGTCACATCCTACGTCGTCGACAACAGCGGCGTCTCGCAGGACGCGAAGGGGCGCGTCCGCCAGTGGCGCACCGATCACGCCGAGGGCACGGTGAAGATGGCGGCGCTGGCGGACGGCATGAACGAAGTGATCGGCGCCTACATCGAGGCGAAGACCGACCGCCAGGTGCGCCGGCGCGGCCGCTACGAGCGCACCCGGAGCAAAAAATGAAGGTCGAGTTCGAGATCGAGGAGACGCGCGAACTGTTCGTCTTCCTCTGCGACCGCTTGATCGAAGACGCCGGGTTCGCGGAAGCCGACCGGGCGACGCTCCGCAAATGGCGCAACGACTCGATGCGCCCCGGCTCGACCGGCATGCGTGACCTGCACGAGAAGATGAACGCCGACCTCGCCCGCACGCTCGAGAACAAGAAGAAGAGCTCCGTGCGCAAGCCGGACTGGCGATGAGCGAAGGGCCGGTCCTCTACGAGAAGCGCGACGGCGGCGTCGCCTGGGTGACGCTCAACCGCCCCGATGTCCTCAACGCGATCAACATGCGGATGCGCGACGAGCTGTGGGAGCTGATGCACGCCGTCCGCGACGACCCGGACGTGCGCGTCGTCGTCTTCAAGGGCGCGGGCGACCGCGCATTCTCCGCCGGCGCCGATATCAGCGAGTTCGGGACGGCTCCTTCGATCGCGGAGGCCCGCCGCGCCCGCCGCGAGCGTGACCTGTGGGGCCTGATGCTCTCCCTCGACGAGGTGCTGATCGCGGCGGTTCACGGGTACGCGCTTGGCGCCGGCGTCGAGCTGGCGATGTGTTGCGACATCCGTATCGCCTCCGACGACGCGTGCTTCGGCCTGCCGGAGGTGAGTCTTGGCTATATCCCCTCGGCCGGCGGCACGCAGACGCTGCCACGCCACGTCCCGCCTGGCCTCGCGATGCAGATGATCCTCACCGGCGACCCGATCGATGCGCCTATGGCGTACGCCCGCGGCCTCGTGCAGAGGATCGTCCCGCGCGAACGGCTGTATGCCGAAGCCGAGACGATGGCGAGAGCGATAGCCGCCCGTCCCGCCGAGGCGATGCGCCTGGCGAAGCGGGCGATCGTCGAAGGCGCCGAGCTGTCGCTAGTGTCGGGGCTCGCGCTAGAATCGACGGTGGTGCGGCGGTCGCTCGAGACTGCATCGCTGCCCCGCTAGGAAGACACAAATGACTACGGACACCAAGCACATCTCGCCTTTCGGGCGCGGCTGGCGTTGGCTCAACCGCTTCGGCCTCCTCGCGCCGCTGGTGATAGGCGCGGTGCTCGTCGCGATCGTGGCGATCACAGTCGCCTCGCCGCGCTATCATTCGCCGACCGAGGTCAACGCTGGCTCTCCGGACGACTATGCCGTTGCGGAGCCGCGCTACTTCGAAGAGCAGCGCTTCTGGCTCGTGCACCTGCCGGACGGCGAGTTCGTCGCGCTCTACAACCGTGACCCGGCGTCCGGCTGTGGGCTGCCGTTCGGTTTCGGGTTCGAGCACATGGGAGTCACGGGTTGGTTCCACGACGCCTGCAGCGGTTCGATCTACGACCTCTCCGGTGCCTGCTTCGGCGGGCCCTGCAGGGGCGGTCTCAAAGAACGGGAGAGCACACGCCAGAACCCCAGGCCCAAGA
>JADFTG010000153.1:0-1987 GCA_022560365.1 Chloroflexota bacterium
TGCTTGATAAGAGAGAGGTCCAGGTCTCCGTATACTGCAAGAGAAAGTGTGCGGGGGATGGGGGTTGCGGTCATAGAGAGGAGATGGGGGGTTGCCCCTCTCTGCTTACAGAGTTTGGCTCGCTGCTCCACGCCGAATCTATGCTGCTCGTCGATGACGATGAGCCCTAAATTTGCAAAGCGCACGGTGTCTTGAATGATTGCGTGCGTGCCGATAATGATATCAATTGTACCCTCGGCCGTTTCCTTCGCAACGCGGGCCTTGGATATTTTGAATGCAGAATATTTTATTTTTTGCGATGTTTTTTTATGGGCGCTCCTTGTCAGGATAGCGACTGTTATCCTATAAGGGTCAAGAAATTTTGTGAGGCCAGCGAAGTGCTGCTCGGCGAGGATCTCGGTCGGGGCCATGATCGCGCTCTGCTTGCCGGAAGCGACTGCGGCGAGCAGTCCGGCCGCAGCGACGACCGTCTTGCCGCTACCGACGTCTCCCTCAAGCAGACGGGTCATCGGTATGGCATCGGCGGTGTCCGCCAGCACCTCGTCGATCGCCTTACGCTGCGCCTTCGTGAGCTCGAAGGGCAGCGACTCTATGAAGCCATCGAGCGCGGCGGCTTCGAGCGAGAGGACAGGCGCAGCGCCTGCGACCTGCCACTGGCGGCGCCGCCGGACGACGCCGATCTCGATCCAGAGCAGCTCCTCGAAGGCGAAGCGCCGCCTCGCGGCGTCCGCCTCTTCGAGTGAGTCCGGTGCGTGTATCTGCCGGAAGGCTTCGGCGGCGCCCATGAGGCCGTGACGCTCGCGCACGTTGTCCGGGAGCGTCTCCGGGACGTCCGCCGCGCAGGAATCGACGGCCAGGCGCACGAGGTCGCGCAGCGTCTTCATGTAGAGGCCTTCGGTGCTGCCGTAGACGGGCACGAAGCGGCGGGTGAAGATCGCCTCGTCATCCAGCGATTCGATCTCCGGGTTCTCCATCTGCATGCGGCCCTTGAACGAGCCGATCTTGCCGCTGAGCGCGACCTTCGTTCCGGTCTTGAGCCGCTTGGCCACCCAGGGCTGGCCGAACCAGAGGATGCGGATCGTGCCCGAGTCGTCGCCGACGATCGCTTCGGCGCCGCGCCGTCTGCGGCCGATCATGACCGCTTTGGCCGACCATACCTCGGCGATCACCGTCTGCTCTTCGCCGAACGCGAGGCTGGCGATCGGCCGCACCTCGGAATAATCGTGGTAGCGCTTCGGGAAGTGGTGGAGGAGATCGCGGACCGTCTCGAGGCCGATCTTTCGCAGCCGCGTCACGTCAGGCCGCGTCGGGCCGAGTGCCGACACTGGCGAGTCGAGCGAGACACCGGCGATGGGCGTCCCTTTAGATTTTGCTGCAGCTTTCGGTCGCGAGGCGGGCTTGCGCGTGGCCGGCTTATGCACGGGTGGCGGCGCCGGCGGCTCTACGAGCGTCCGCTGCGCGGCTTCGCGTTGCGCGCCGTTGTCGGCCGAGCGCAGGAGTTCGTCGACGACGCGCTGCCGCTGGATCGGGTGGAGGGCGCGGTAGCCGCCGGGCGGGAGTTGCTGCAGGATGCGAGATATCGGGTGCGAGGTGCCGATCTTCGCCTCGTTGGTAAACCGGAGGAGGTATTCGTCCAGTCCACCAACTACTGCGCCGTCGCTGAACTTCTTGTCACGCTCGAGCGCCAGTACTCTACGAAGCCCATCGTAGGACCCCGCCAACTCCGGTTTACTCCCCCCGCAGAAAGCCGACCCCGAGGACGCCGGGCCCTCCGTGAACGCCGGCGACCGCCCCGATCCGCGTCATATGCACCTTGACGCCCCCCAGCACTCCCTCTATGCGCCGCCTCAGCTCCTCCGCCTCCTCTGCGTTCGTCGAGTAGCCGACGCCGGCCTCCTTGATGTTGGGAGCCGAGGTCACCAGCTGGAAGAGGCGGTCGACGGCGCGGGGCCGGGGGCGCGCGCGCCCTTCGGGGGGCCGCTCCCCG
>JADFTG010000153.1:1996-2986 GCA_022560365.1 Chloroflexota bacterium
GTCGAAATTCAGGATCGGCTTGACGCGAAGCATGGTGCCGAGGAAAGCGCGCGCCCGGCCGATGCGGCCGCCACGGCGCACGTATTCCAGCGTGTCGAGGGCAATGTACACGGAGATGCGCGGGATCATGGCGTCGATGATGTCGCGGATTTCTTCGACGCTCGCGCCTTGGGAAGCGGCCTTGGCGGCGGCCTGGCACAGGAACATCATGCCCATCGAGATGGTCCGCGAGTCGACGACTTCTATTCGCGCGCCCTCGTCGGCCAGGATCGCGGCCGCCTGCGTGGCGTTGCTGTAAGTGGCGGAAAGCTTGGACGAGACGTGGACGGAGACGATCTCGTCGGTCTCCTTCAGGACATCGCGGTACGTGTCCAGGAAGTCGCCGACTGATGGCGAGGACGTCGTCGGCAGGTCCTTGGCGCGGGCCAGCCTCTCGTAGAAGACGTCGTGGCTGATCTCGATTCCTTCTTTGAGCGACTCTTCGCCGAAGACGACACTCAGGGGAACAATTGGGATCGCGAGTTCTTGCGCCATCTCGACGGGCATGTCTGAGACGCTATCGGTGACGATGCGAACTGACAAGTGGAGTACCTCCTGACGGCACAGTATAACAGCGCGCGGAAGAAGCGTTGGGGAGGCCCGTCATTTACTCCAGCGAGACGATGTAGAGGTAGTGCGGCTGGCCGCCGGCGACGACTTCAATCTCGTGGCCGGCGTACCGCTCGCGCAGATGGGCGGCCGTCGCCTGCGCCTGCTCGGCCGTCGCGTCGGCGCCGTAGTAGAGTGTGATCAGGCTCGTCGACCCGCCGGTCAGTTCGTCGAGGGCGGCGTCCAGAGCTTCTTCTGGCGAGCCGGACGCCACCTTCAGTTCGTCGTCGACGACGGCGATCGTCTGACCTTCTTCCACTGCCACGCCGCCGATCTCCGTCGAGCGAACGGCGGTGGTGATTTCGATCGTGCGGACGTCCGTGAGAGCGTCATTCATCGCGC
>JADFTG010000153.1:2996-4162 GCA_022560365.1 Chloroflexota bacterium
GCGCGAGCGTTTTCGTCGAGGCCTTCTTCAGGGTTCATCGCCAGGAGCGCCGTGATGCCCTGGGGGACCGACCGCGAAGGCACGACAGCAGCATGCTTTTGCGTAGCCTCGGCCGCTTGCTTGGCGGCCATGATGATGTTCTTGTCGTTCGGGAGGACGACGACTTCGTCCGTCGGGCAGGACTCGATCGCGGCCAGGATGTCGCGCGTGCTCGGGTTCATCGTCGGCCCGCCCGAGACGACCCGCGAGCAGCCGACGTCGCGAAATAGGTCGGCGAGACCTTCGCCGGAAACGACGGCAACGGACGAGATCTGGGACTCTGGCGCCGACACCCTGGCGGCCGCCTCGTCCTGCTCCCGGTGCAGTTCGACGAAGCGCTTGGCCTGGTGACGTATGTTGTCCACCTTCACCTGCACAAGGCTGCCTGCGCCCGTGCCCAGGGTCAGCAGGGCGCCCGGGTCGTCCGTGTGAACGTGGATACGGACGAGGCTCTCGTCGCCGACGACGAGGACGGAGTCGCCCATGGCGAGCACGCGCTCGCGCAGATCGTCGACCGGCAGGTCCTGGCCCTCGATCAGCACCTCGGTGCAGTACCCGTACGGTGACTCCTCGGCCTGGTGGTGCTGCTCGACGACGGACAGGAACTCCTTCTCGGGGCTGCCCTCGGCCGCCGCCGCTTCGCCCTCAATCGTCTCTCCGCGCAGGTGCCACAGCATCCCCTCGAGGAGCACGAAGAGGCCCTGGCCGCCGGCGTCGACGACGCCGGCCTCTGCGAGAACCGGCAGCAGGTCCGGCGTGCGCGCCACGCTGTCGCGGGCGGCGTCCACGACTGCGGCCATCAGAGCCGTCACATCGCCGTTGGAGTTCTCGCCCGCGGCGGAGGCCACATCGCGGATCACAGTGAGGATCGTCCCCTCCGTGGGCTGGGTGACGGCCTTGTAGGCTGTGTCCGAGCCTTGCTGGAAGCCGGCCGCAAGCGCTTTCGGGTCGAGCTCGGCGACGCCTTCGACGGCCCGCGCCAACCCACGCACGATCTGCGAGAGGATGACGCCGGAGTTGCCGCGGGCGCCCATCAGCGCGCCATGAGCCATCGCGCCGAGGACGGCGCCCGCCTCCGACTCCTGGCAACGGTCGGCCTCCTCCATCGTGCTACGCATCGTCAGGTG
>JADFTG010000154.1 GCA_022560365.1 Chloroflexota bacterium
TTGCTGATTGCAGTCGCCTGCGGCGACGATGACGGCGGCGGAGCCGACACGCCGGACAACCTCTTCAACGACGCAAGTTTCGAGGGCGACTTCGACTCTTCTTGTAGGTCCGACTCCCTGAACTGCTGGTTCGCACTCAAAGCGCCGGTCTTTACCATTTCTGACGCCCAGGCCAACTCCGGCTCCAACAGCGCGCTGCTTGAGATGCGAGAGGGCGTGGGCTCAGATCTGACCAAGGTCTTCTACCTGGTTCAGGAGGTGACCCCGACGGAGTTTCCCGAGGTCATCTCCGGCTCTTACTTCGTCGAGAACTGGGCACCGGGGACCGAGAAGCAATACCTGCAGTTCGTAGTCATCGTCTTCGGCGGCGGCGGAAACCTGCCGGTCTGTCCTGGCGGCGGTACATGTCCCAATTACCAGATCCGCTACCTCCTGGCCGGCATCGATCAGGAACCGTTTGAGATCGCCAACGCCAAGTTCGTCTTCCTGGAGACCGAGGATCCGGTGCAGGGCAAGTGGGTCCACTTCGAGCGCAACCTGCGGCAGGACTTCATCGACCTCTGGGGAGGCACCCCCGCCGGCGCCGAAAAGATCCGCGTACTGTTCGAGGTCCGCTATGATGCCAAGGCCCCCGGAGAGGGCCCCATCGAAGCCGATGTTTACTACGACGATCTCTACATGGGCCCAGCCCGGTGATTTGCGCAACAGACTTGCGCTAGCCGCACCCATCGTCATCGCGGCGCTCTGGCTCGCCTGTGGGGGCGGCGATGGCGTGACCACTCCTACGCCGAGCATTACTCTTCCTGCCGGCAACGGAACCGTCTGCGCGGGCGACCTGGGCCAGGGCACCGCCGCCACGCACATCTTCGGCGCGGGTGACGTTGACTACCTCGCCGACCGCTTTTCGCTGGCCGCGGGCGACTTCAACGACGACGGCTTCGACGACGCCCTCATTGGCGCGCCACTGGCCGACGGTCCCGGCGACGCCCGCTTGAACGCCGGCGAAGCGTACGTCATCTTCGGCTCGGAGACGCTGCCGGCCATTGTAGACATCGCCGACGGAGCACCGCTGACGGTCTACGGCGCGGCGGTCGGCGACAACCTGGGCCTCACCGTCGCGGCCGGGGACGTCAACGGAGATGGTATCGATGACATCGTCCTCGGCTCTCGCTTCGCGTCTGTCGAAGAGCGCGACAACACCGGTAAGACTTATGTCATCTTCGGTAGTACCGACCTCCCGGCAGTGATCGACGCCGCCGAGGGCGATCCTGACGTGACCATCATCGGCGTCGATCCGGGCGACTTTTCCGGCATCTCCGTCACGGCGGCCGATGTCACTGGCGACGGAATCGACGACCTGATCATCGGGGCGACCAGCGGCAGCGGTCCGGAGGGCGACAGGGCGCGCGCAGGCGAGGTCCATGTCGTTGTGGGTTCTGAGAGCCTGGGCGGCGTCATCGACTTGCGCCGGGACGAGCCGTTCTTTACGGTCTACGGCGCCTTCGCCGGCGACGCCCTCGCCAACTTCATCTCAGCCGGGGACATCAACGGCGACGGCCGCAAGGAGATCCTCCTCGGAGCGCCCATGGCGGAGGGGAACGACCCGCACCGCAACGACGCCGGCGAAGCCTACATCATCCCCGTGCCGCCGGAGGGCGGGACGCTGGATCTGCGCTCTGGCGAGGGATTCACTCGCATCTCCGGCGCGAGCGAGCGCGACCTGCTGGGGCACTTCGTGGCGTCAGCCGACGTGAACGGCGATGGGATTGATGACGCGATCATCAGCGCGCGCGATGCCGACGGGCTGGACGACGGGCGCAACAACGCTGGCGAGATCCACGTTCTCTACGGACGGTCCGAGTTGCCGGACCTGGTTGACCTGGCTACCGATTCCCTCGACGTGATGATCGTTGGGCCCGACGTGAGCGACAGCTTCGGCTTCTCGGTGGCAACCGGGGACCTCAACGGCGACGGCTTCGCCGATATCCTGGGCGGCGCGCCGATCGCCGACGGTTGCGAAAACGCGTATTCCGACGGCGGCGACGCCTACGCCGTCTTCGGGGGCGACGACCTGCCGGCGGTGATCGACCTTGCTGAGCGGGAGCCAGACGTGTCGCTCCTCGGCCCGGAGGCGGGAGATGAGCTGGGCTTTTCGGTCGCAATGGGCGACTTCAACGGTGACGGCAAGGACGACATCATCGTCGGCGCCCTCCTTGCCGAGGGGCCAGACAACGACCGGCCGGACGCGGGCGAGGCCTACATCGTCCTCAGCCCGTAGCCGCCGCCTCAGGGTGCGGCGATCGGCAGCACGTAGACCTTTCCCGGCCTGTCGTCGCGCGAGGCGCTGATCGCCAGCTCCAGGCGACCGTCACCGTTCAGGTCTGCCACGACGAGCCCACCGCCGAGCTGATCGCCGGCCTCTTCGCCCGGGATGAACACGTACGTTTCCAGGTCAGTCTCAAGGTCGATGACGCCCGTCAGCGCGCCGCCGAAGAAGACGTAGACCTCGCCCCTGTTCGAGCCGGGCGGGCCCAGCCCATCTGCCAGAGCAGCGCTGAGGACGGCATCGGCGACGCCGTCGGCGTCGAGGTCGCCCACGGCGATCAGCTGGCCGAAGTTATCCCCCGCTTGCGCTCCGTAGACCAGGGCGTGCAGGTCGGCGTCCTCCAGACTGGAAGTGCCCAGCGCGTCGAGGTCCCCCAGCACGTACACCTCGCCTGCGATCTGCCGGGCGTCGTCGGGCCCATCGGCCAGCGGCGACGAGAGCAGTAGCTCTCCCCTGCCATCGCTGTCCAGATCGCCGAAGTCAAGTGAGACGCCCAGCTTGTCCTGGGGAGCGTCCGCCCGCACCGTCACGTCCGCGTCGCGGTACGAAGCGACGCCCCGCAGCTCGGCCGAGCCGTAGAAGACGTACACTTCGCCCGCGTTGGTGAGGCCATCCACATCCTTCAGCGGAGCGGCGGTAATCACGTCGTCGAAGCCGTCACCGTTCACATCTCCTGCAGCGACGGCGGCGCCGAGCTGGCCGAACCGCTCCTCGGCCGTGATCGTGAAGTCAGCGTCATCGAAGGCGATGTTCAGCTCGCCGCCAAGGGTGCTCGACCCGAAGACCACGTAGACGGCGCCCGCCTCTGTTCGCGGACCACCCGGCGGCGAGCCGGGCTCGCGGCCGGCAAACGGCGCGCCTGCAACCAGATCGGCCACGCCATCGCCGTTCACGTCGCCGCTGGTCAGTGCCTGGCCGACGCGGCTGAACCCCTCCGCACCCGTCAGGACGAAGTCGAACGCGGGTTCGTCCGACGCCAGGTCGACGCTGCCCCGAAGCGCAGCCGAGCCGAAGAAGACGTAGGCCCTACCCTGGTCGGTCCTGGGATCGGCGCCGGCGGTAACGCCGGGAGCGCCGACGATGAGGTCGTCGACGCCGTCGTCGTTCAGGTCGGCCACAGCCACACTCAGACCCAGGTTGTCGCCCACCGAAGCACCGTACACCACGAAACCGGCGGCCGCCTCGCCCAGGTCTACCTCGCCGCCGAGCTGCGGTCCGCCGAACAGCACGTACACTTCCCCGGCGTCGTCGCGGGAGTTGCCGGGCCCGTCGGCGCCAGGCGCGCCCACCACCAGGTCGGCGACGCCGTCTCCGTTGATGTCGCCGGCGGCCAGATTCGAGCCGGTGGTCCGCAGGTCGCCGGGATCCGGGGTCAGCACGGTAAACAGGGTGCCGCCGGGTTCGGCGAGATCGAGCGTGAAGGGAGGAACGACGGCGGGCGAGAACGTGGGCGACGTAGAGGAGGGCGGAGCGGTCCCCGATGAAGCACCGGTGCCGGCCGGTGGACCGCCGTCGCCGCCGCAGGCGATGGCGGCGAGCAGTGCAACTGCGATGAGCGCCACCAGACGCGAGCGTCCGAACACGGCGCGGAGACGAGGGTATTCAAGCAAGTCTGGTTCCTTCCTCTGGGCAATTGCCTCGATGATCGTATCCGGCCATACCTGTGTCAATCAGTCACAAAGCTACACGCAGGCCGTCTACTATGTTGAGGGTGGCCTCTGTTGTATCCTTCCGCCCAGAACTGATCACGCTTTGCCAAGGAGACTCGACTTGAAGCTGAGACCGTTGACCATCGGACTGGCCGGCGTCGCCCTGATCCTCGTCGCTCTCGC
>JADFTG010000155.1 GCA_022560365.1 Chloroflexota bacterium
CGTCTCACGCCTCGCCCAGATCGCTACTGAGGCCCAGGCCACCGCCGAACTCACCGCCTACGCCGAAACCCGGGCCGACGCCGCGCAGGCCGACGACCTCGCCGACGAGCAGGCGCTGATCTTCGCCGCCGAGGCCCTCCACAAGGCCCGCAACGCCGTCGAGTCCGACCCCGACACGTTCGCCATCGGCGAAGCTGTAGCCAAAACGCTCGCCGCCAACGACACGCGAAACCTCATCCGGGACGGCATGTCCGTGACGCGCATCGCGGCCGTCGGCCGCCGCGTCATCGACGCCCGCGGCGCCTTCACCGCCGCGCTCGACGACGAGATCGCCAACATGACCCGCGACCACGCCCGCGAGTTCGCCCGCACCGAGGTCGCCCCGATCGCCCAGGAGATGCACCGCCAGGACCACCTCGTCCCCGAAGACTTGATCGCCAAGATGGCCGGCCTCGGCCTCTTCGGCTCCTCCATACCTGAGTCCTACGGCGGCACCGAGATGGGTCTCCTCACGATGGTCGTCCTCACCGAAGAGCTCTCGACCATCTCCCTCGTCGCCGGCAGCCTCATCACCCGCTCCGAGATCCTCACCCGCGCCCTCCTCACCGGCGGCACTGAGGCCCAGCGCGAGACCTGGCTCCCACGCATCGCCGCCGGCGAGCTGCTCGTCGGCATCGCCGTCACCGAGCCAGACGTCGGCTCCGACGTCGCCTCGCTCATGTGCAAGGCCGTCCCCGGTGAGCGCGATGGCGTCAAGGGCTGGATCATCGACGGTGCGAAAGCCTGGGCCACCTTCGCCGGCCGCGCCAACATCCTCGCGCTCCTCGCCCGCACCGGCGATGCCGCCTCCGGTGCGAAGGGCCTCTCGCTCTTCATCGTCCCCAAGGACCCGTATGACGGGCATAACTTCGAGCACACTCAGCCCGGCGGCGGCGCCATCAGCGGCATCGCCAACCCGACGCCCGGCTACCGCGGCATGCACTCGTTCACGCTAGCGATCGACAACTACTTCGTGCCCGAAGACCACCTCGTCGGCGGCGAGGACGGCCTCGGGCGCGGCTTCTACCTGCAGATGGGTGGCTTCGCGGCCGGTCGCCTGCAGACGGGCGCTCGCGCCACCGGCGTCAGCCAGGCCTCCGTCGAAAAGGCCTGCAACTACGCCAGCGACCGCAAGCAGTTCGGAAAGCCCCTCGCCGACTACCAGCTCACCCAGTACAAGATCGGCCGCATGTCCGCGCACACCGCCGCCGGCCGCCACCTCACCTACGCCGCCGCTCGCACCATGCAGTCCGACGAGCGCGCCAACCTCGAAGCGGCCATGTGCAAGGTCTTCGCCTCCGACGTCGCCGTCTGGGTCAGCCAGGAGGCCATGCTCATCCACGGCGGCTGGGGCTACTCCGAAGAGGACCCGATCGCCCGCTACACGGTCGACGCCCTCGTCCTCCCCATCTTCGAAGGCGTCAAGCCCATCGTCGAACTCAAAGTCATCGGCCGCCAGCTCCTCTCCTCATGACCGCTCACCCACCCACCCGCCGTGCCGCTCATCCTGAGGCTCTCGAAGGATGAGCGGAGCACCAACGCGCCTAGCCCTCCTCATCGCCGGCGACGTCGCCGCCTTCGTCGCCTTCGGCCTCCTCGGCCTCGCTAGCCACGAAGACGCCATCACCCAGACGACGTTCGCCCGCGCCATCCTCCCGTTCCCGGTCGCCTGGCTCCTGATCGCGCCCTTCTTCGGCGCCTTCAGCGCCCGCGCCGCCGAAGGTCGCTATCCCGTCGCCAACGTCCTCATGATCTGGGCCGCCGCCGGCGTCGTCGCCATGGGTGGCCGCGCGCTCGTCTTCGACCGCGAGCTCTTCACCGCCTTCTTCGCCATCGGCATCACCGGCGCGGGCCTCTTCCTCGCCGGCTGGCGCGCTATGTACAATTGGTGGGCGACCCGGTCCGGCTGGGGATCAGAGGAGGTACGAGCGCATGGCAAGCGAACTTGATGACGGCTTCGGGTTCACCGCCATCCGGCTGATCATCAGCCTCGCCGCGCTAGGTTTGTGCGCCGGCATCGTCGCGCTCATCGTCGCGACGATCATCGTCGAGATCGACTAGCCGTCGTCGGCTCTCCGCGCTAGACGCTTCGGTGCCGCGCGGCGCATACCACCACCTCGAGCTTGCTATCCGTGCCTAACTATAGACTATGTTAATATAGCAACAAGAATGAGATAGGGATAACCTATAGAAGAGCTTGGACATGAAGCTCGCAAGTAGTAGGAAGGGGTGAAGGCCATGACGATCCTAAAGCTCTTCGGAATCACAGCACTGATTGTTGCTGCCACTGTATTCGTCTCCGCCTGCGGCGATTCGGCTAACGAAGACACGGGCCTGGCGGATGATCCCCAGGCTACCGACGAACACGACCCCGGGGTGCAGGCGTATCTTGAAGCGGCGCCCAAGGACTCGCTGTTCCTCGTCGACATGTCCCAGTTGGCGTTCACCCCTGACGTGCTCGAAGTCAAGGTGGGCGAAGTTGTCGAGATTGCTATTCAGAACTCCGAAGCGACCCTCCACGACTTCACGATCGACAAGGTCGACGCCGATGTCCACATCTCGTACCTGGGTGGTACCGGGCTGCACGGACACGAGGAACAAGCGAAGGCCGCCGACGTCCACTTCGCGCTGACGGAGGCCGGCAGCGGCATCGTTCACCTGAAGATCCATGAACCCGGTGAGTACGTGTTCTACTGTTCGGTTCCCGGACACCAGGCTGCAGAACCCTCAAGCGCGACTAGCCCGGACGGACTTAGCGGCCCGCGCGCCCGTTGAACTCCATCACCTTCCGCGCCTTCAGCCGCAGCGAGACGGAATCCTCGCCCGCCGTCATCTCGACATAACGCTTGCCGATCTCCTCGCCCAGGTAGCGCGTCGCCAGCGCCAGCCTCTGCTCGTCCGTCAGCGACGGCCCGATCTCCATCCGCCCGGCCACCATCAGCGCGAAGTACGGCACCTTCCGCGAGTCGATAACCAGCGTTACCTCCGGGTTGCGCTCCAGATTGCGGTGCTTCTGGCCGCCGCGGCCCACGCTCAGCACGATCTCGTCACCGTCCAGCATGTACCAGATCGGCGTCGCGTGGGGCCGGCCCTTGCCGTCCACCGTCGCCAGCACCGCCACGTTCACCTCCGCCGCGAACTTCCTCTGCTCCTCGTTCATCCGCGTCTCCTCTCTTGGTCACGCTCGTTCAGGCCCATGCTACATTAGCCTCGATGCCAGATCGCCCGCGCGTCTTCGTCACGCGCAACCTCCCCGGCGACGCCCTCGGCCTCCTGCGCCAGACCTGCGACGTCGCCGTCTGGCCAGACGAGCTGCCGCCGTCTCCCGCCGACCTCCGCCGCGAAGCCGCCGCCGCCCACGGCCTGCTCACCCTCCTCACCGACGGCATCGACAGCGGCCTCCTCGCGGCCGCTCCGAAGCTCGTCGCCGTCAGCAACATGGCTACCGGCTATGACAACATCGACGTCGCTGACGCCAGCCGCCGCCTGGTTCTCGTGTCGCGCACGCCGGGCGTCCTCACCGAGACCAGCGCCGACCTCGCCTTCGGCCTCCTCCTCGCCACCGCCCGTCGCATCGCCGAGGGCGACCGCTACGTCCGTGCCGGCAACTGGCTCACCTGGGGACCCGAGATCATGCTCGGCCCTGACGTCCACGGCGCCACCCTCGGCATCATCGGCCTCGGCCGCATCGGCGCCGCCGTCGCCCGCCGCGCCGTCGGCTTCGGCATGCGCATCCTCTACCACGGCCGCAACCGCAACACCCGCTCGGAGAAAGACCTCGGCGCGGCCTACGTCGATCTGGACACCCTCCTCCGGGAGTCCGACTTCGTCTCCGTCCACGCCGCGCTCACTGACGACACCCGCGGCCTCATCGGCGCTCGCCAGCTCGGCCTCATGAAGCCGAGCGCCATCCTCGTCAACACCGCGCGCGGGTCCCTCGTCGACCAGGACGCCCTCTACGAAGCGCTCCGTTCGGGCGCGATCGCCGGCGCCGCGCTCGACGTCACCGACCCCGAGCCTCTGCCCGCCGATAGCCCACTCCTCGCGCTCGACAACGTCGTCATCACCCCGCACATCGCCTCTGCCAGCATCGCCACCCGGTC
>JADFTG010000156.1 GCA_022560365.1 Chloroflexota bacterium
GGTGGGTGGCGGCTGTTGCGCGCTTAGGTTTTGGTCCGGGACGGCGTTTTGGCTTGGGGGCGTGGTGCGGCGGCGGGCCAGCGCCAGATCTCGAGCTCGTGCGTCAGTTCTTCGACGATCTCGCCGGGGTAGTGCTGACGGAACCACGGTTCGTATTCGACCAGGCAATCCTCGAAGACGTCGTCGGCGATCTGCCAGGACCAGGAGTGGATGCGGCGGCGGGTCTTGTCCAGGATCTCTTCCGGGTCGTTGCGGTTCACCACCTGACAGATGTCGACTAGTTCCAGAGCCGCACCGGTGCCTCGGATCAGTTCGCGCTGGGCCTCGAAGCGGAGGCGGCGGATCGGAGCGTGACCGCGTTTTCTGAGGGCGTTGTCCCACCAGGCGCCGCTGGGCGCCAGCACGCCGTTGTCTCGATGCTGCTTGTTCAGGTAGACGCCGCCGGGCGCGAGGGCGCGGCGGATCTCGGCGAGGGCGTCGGCGGGGGAGGAGACGAGGTGGAGGACGTGGACGGTGAGGGCAGCGGGGAAGGCGTTGTCACGGAAGGGCAGGAGCGTGGCGTCGCCGAAGATGAGTTCCGGAGGGTGATGTTCGGGCGTGAGATGTTGGCGCAGGCGAGTGACCATGGCGGCGGATATGTCGACGCCGGTGACGGGCAGGCCGCGGGCCATGAGAGGGAGCGAGATGCGGCCGGTGCCGATGCCGACTTCCAGCAGGCGGCCGGCGCCGTTCCGGGCGAGGGCGTCGAGGATCGCGCTGGTGACGGCGGCGACAGCCTCGGGCGGCATGGCGCGCGTGGCGTCGTAGACGGAGGCGGCGCGGTCGAAGGAGACGGATTCGCGAGGCATGGCAGGAGGTTACCCCGACGGGTCCGTATTGGACAGGTACGGGCGCGTCACCACCAGATGACGTCGTCGAGGTCGTCTTCCTCGTGCTCTGCCGGTGGCCGGGTCCACATGTCGGTGGCCAGGTACTTCCAGCCGCTGTCGGCGAAGATGAGGACGACGTTGCCGCGGGGGAGGCGTTCGATCGCCTTGAGGGCGCCGTGGAGGACGGCGCCGGAGGAGACGCCGCCGAAGATCGCCTCGCGCTGCATCAGCAGGGCCGCGCCGCGGAAGGCGTGGCCGCTGCGGACGAGGATCTTGCCGTCGAGGACGTCGTAGTCGAGGAGCGGCGGCAGGAAGCCGTCGGCGAGGCTCTTCAGGCCATGGACCTGGTAGCCGGGGTGGGGCTCGACGGCGATCACGCGGGCATCCGGGTTCGCCTCCTTGATGCGACGGCCGACACCCATCAGCGTGCCGGCTGTGCCGAGGCCGGCGACGAAGAGGTCGACGTGCGGGACGTCGGCGAGGATCTCGGGGGCGGTGCCTTCGTAGTGGGCGCGGACGTTCGCGGGATCGGAGAACTGGTCGAGCATGAACCAGCCCTCGTCGGCGGCGATGGCGCGCGCGACGTCGATCGCCTTCGCGACACCCAGCTCGGACGGCACGTAGGTGATCTCGGCGCCGTACGCCGCAAGGGTGCGGGGGATTTCCGGGTAGACGTTCTGCGGGATGACAATACGGACCGGGTAGCCGAGCGCGCGCCCGACCATCGCCAGGGCGATGCCGGTGTTGCCGGTGCTGGCCTCGATGATGCGGTCGCCGGGCCCGAGGCGGCCGGTCTGCTGAGCCTCGACGACCATCTCGCGGACGATGCGGTCTTTGATGCTGCCGGTGGGGTTGCGGCCTTCGAGCTTGGCGAAGAGGTGGACGTTGGGGTTGGGGCTGAGGTGGTGCAGTTCGACGAGGGGCGTGCCGCCGATCGCGTGCAGGATATCGACGTGGTGCATGGGAGGAGTATGACAGTGGTTGGTGGACAGTGGTTAGTGGTTAGTGGACAGTCCTGGCGGGTGTCCTGAGCCGCAGGCAGGCGTAGGGTCGCTAGCGGAGGGTGAGCGTGCCTATCTGCGTGGGGTGGAGGCGCACTTGAAGGGATAGACGCCGGGCTCGTCAAACTTGACGACGACGCGGCCTGTGTCGCCGGCGAAGATCGTCGGCGGGTCCGTCAGCCAATCATCCGCTGTGTCGTATTCGCCGTCCAGCCCGGCGAATCGCAGGTTGTGAGGGACCGATCCGATGTTGGGATTGATGATCTCGATGACGTCGCCGGCGTTTCCGCTGATCGCGTTGGGAATGAAGCGCGGGTTCACGTTCTGACCGTCGTCGTCGGAGTCGACGGTGATCGTTTGGTCGATCGGTAGTCCGGCGATTCGTGGGTCGGGCGTGGCCGACGGTGCCGGGGTTGCACCGCCGCCGTCACCACCGCCGCCCAGGAGGAGGAACCCGCCGAGGACGGCGAGGGCGACCACGGCGATGACTCCGCCGCCCCAGAAGTAGGGCGCGAGGGGTTGGCTGCCGCGGGCCTTCGCGCGCTTGCGCTTTTCGTACTCGTGCTTTTGATCGGCACGTCGTTTGATCGTGGAGGCTTCGTCTTCAGGGGCGTCGTCGTCAGCAGCCTCTTCGACGCTGTCCCGGGGGCCTTCGCCGGCCGCTGCCGCCTTCGCCTGTCTTTGCTCTTTCTGGTGACGTGTGATCTCGCGCCGCTTTCGGTTCTTCTTGCTCATATGTGCTGTTCAGATCATGGTGTCCGGATATCGTTGCGTGCAAGGGTCGCAGGTGCGGCGATGCCGGCTGGAGGTGCGTCAGGCACGAAGGGAGCAGGCCATTAGGCCCGCTGTGCGTCGTACTTGACCGCCTGGCCGACGGGAGTGGATGCTGTAGAGTGTCACGGCAGCGACCGGTCGCTGGCAGGCCACAGGAGAGGACAGATGACGCTAGATCTCGGCACGGCGCGAGGCGTGGACGCCAAGGCGTTCGGCAAGCCCGGCGAGCGCACGTTCCAGCTGCGGTTTATCGGTGCGACGGAGGAGGCGGCGGCGCTCTGGCTGGAGAAGCAGCAGTTGCAGGCGCTGAGCCTGGCCTTTAGCCAGGTGCTGGCGCAGACGGGCGGCGAGGACACGCCCGCGACCGATCTTTCGTTCTTCCCGGACCCGCCGGACGCCGACGTGCACGTCGGCCGGATGGCCGTGGGATACGATCCGGCCGACAAGACGGTGGTGATCCAGGCTCACGACCTGACGTCCGACGAAGATAGCGACCCGGACGTCCTCGTGCGCATAACGAGCGCCGACGTGGCGCAGTTGAGCACGCGTTTGAAGGAGATCGTCGCCGGCGGCCGGCCGACCTGCCCGCTGTGCGGCGTGCCGCTGGATTCCTCCGGGCACGGCTGCATTCGCTCCAACGGGCACAGCGAGCAGCCCGTCCCACGCGGCCGCATGGAGGATGATGACAACAACGAGGCACAGGGATAGGTGGCGCGAGAAGTCGCGCCAGCCGGCGAGCGTATCAGCGGGCGCGCCGTGACGAGAGAACGCCGGTTCGTTATCATGGGAAGCCCCACGATGGGCCAGCGGAGGTACTAGTGGCGCCGAAGACGCTATTCGAGAAGATCTGGGACGAGCACGTCGTCTATGACGAGCCGGGTCAGCCGGCGCTGCTCTACGTCGACCTGCACCTGATCCACGAGGTGACGTCGGCGCAGGCGTTCGAGGGGCTGCGGCAGGCCGGGCGCAAGGTGCGGCGGCCGGACCTGACGGTGGCGACGGCGGACCACAACGTACCGACCCGCGACCGGCTGAATATCAAGGACGAGGTCTCGCGCAAGCAGATCGAGGCGCTGAGCACGAACGCCAAGGAGTCCGGCATCCGGCTCTACGGCATAGATTCGGACCGGCAGGGGATTGTGCATGTGATCGGGCCGGAGCTGGGTTACACGCGGCCGGGAATGATGATCGTCTGTGGCGACAGCCACACAGCGACGCACGGCGCCCTGGGCACGCTGGCGATGCCGATCGGGACGACGCAGGTGGAGCACGTGCTGGTGACGCAGTGCCTGGTGCAGAGCAAGCCGAAGACGATGGAGGTGCGCGTCGACGGGTCGCTGCCGCGCGGCGTCACGGCGAAGGACGTGATCCTCGGCACGATCGGCAAGCTCGGTGTCGGCGGCGGCACGGGATACGCCATCGAATACACGGGGCCCGTCATCGAGTCGCTCTCGATGGAAGGGCGGCTGACGGTCTGCAACATGACGATCGA
>JADFTG010000157.1 GCA_022560365.1 Chloroflexota bacterium
GAAGATGGGGCAGGGCTGATGGCGGTCATCGCGAAGATCGAACAGCCGGACTCCGACGACCTGAAGGATATGTACGAGCGGTTGTCGCAGGCCGGACTGGGCCTCGGCGTCCTCAACATCTTCAAGACGATGGCGCACAACCCGAAGCTCCTGCGTGACTGGGTGAGGATGGCGACGCCGCTTCTCACCGGCGGCCTAATGCTCTCGCCGCGCCTGCGCGAGCTGGCGATCCTGCGCGTCGGGCAGGTCAGCGGCAGCGAGTACGAGTTCGGGCAGCACATCCGCATCGCCCTGGGCGCTGGAGTCTCGTACGAGGAGATGGCCGCGCTCAAGGACTACGACGAGAGCGGCCTCTTCAGCGACCTCGAACGCGCGGTGATCGCCTACACCGACGCCTGCGCGCGCCTGGACGACGGTGTCGCCGACCGGGCGCGCGACCTCAAGCGCTGGCTCTCGGACCGTGAGCTCTTGGAGCTGACCTTCTGCATCGGCCACTGGAGCATGGTAGCGCGCGTTCTCGTGGCGCTTGAGGTCGAGCTGGACGAGGCTCTCCTTGCCGATTTGCCGGACGAGTGGCGACAGTGGCTATAGACGATTGGGAGGAAGCATGAAGTTCGGACTGCTCTACGAGATCGAAGTCGTCCAGCCGTGGGACGAGAACAGCCACCGCAACGCCTTTATGGAAGCGCTGGACCAGATCAAGCTCGCCGAAGAGGTGGGGTTCGACTACGTCTGGGAGGTCGAGCACCACTTCCTGGGCGAGTTTTCGATCTCCTCCGCGCCCGAGGTGTTCCTCTCGGCCGTCGCGCAGCACACGAGCCGCATCCGCATCGGCCACGGCGTCGCCCTCCTGCCTTTCGGATACAACCATCCGATCCGCGTCGCCGAGCGTGCGGCCGTGCTGGACATCATGAGCAACGGGCGTCTCGAGTTCGGTACAGGCCGGTCGGCGACGCAGTACGAGATGGAGCCGTTCGGCGTCGACCCGGAGACGAACCGCGCAGAGTGGGACGAGGCCGTGCGCATGATCCCGAAGATGTGGACGCAGGACGAGTTTTCGTGGGATAGCGAGCTGATACGTATTCCGCCGCGCAACATCCTGCCCAAGCCCGTGCAGAAGCCGCACCCGCCGATGTGGATGGCCGGGACGCAGCCGGCGTCCGCGATCCTGGCCGCGGAGCGGGGCCTGGGCTTCTTGCACTTCACCTTCGCTGATCCTGAAGCGCTGGACGAGAAGGTGCAGGCGTATCGCGATGGCATTGCGAAAGCCGAACCCGTCGGTTCGTTCGTTAACGAGAACTTTGCTGCGTTCACGCTGATGCACTGCGGCGAGACCGACGACGAGGCGATGCGCGAAGGCGGCGGCGGCGCGGACTGGTACGTGCGGGCGAGCAACCTGCTGTACTCGATCTGGGCGCAGTCCGGCTCGAAGTCGTACGCCTGGTACGCCGAGCAGTTCGCGAAGGGTCGCGGTCGCGACACCGAAGACGTGAACATCCAGAAGATGGCCGACGAGGGGATCCTTTGTCTGGGTGGGCCGGAGAAATGCGCGCAGGTCGTTCGCCACTACGAGGAGCAGGGCATCGATCAGATCATCTTCCTCGTGCAGGCCGGCGGCACCTCACACGATGCGATTCAGCGCTCGCTGCGGCTTTTCGGCGAGAGGGTCATCCCGCAGTTCAAGTAGGCGCGTTTTCGGTGAATCTCCTGTTGACCGCGCGATAACGCGGTGCTAGGGTGCTCACAAGCGATCTAAGCGCTTGATAAGTTAACGATGGTAACGAAACGCAGGAATCCTGCCCTGACCAACGGAAAGCGCACACGGCGTGGCCCGTACACACGCCAGCTGATCCTCGACGCCTCTCTCAGCCTCTTCTCCAGGCGTGGCTTCGCGCGGACGACGGTGCGCGACATCGCTCGCAGGGCGGGGATCACAGACGCTGCGATCTACTATCATTTCGAGTCCAAGCGTGAGCTCCTCGAGGCGCTCGTGGAGGAGCGGGGTTTCGTCACGAGCCTCGAGAACCTGGAGCGCGTCGGCGCCGATCTTCCGCTACGGGAGTTTGTCCTCTGGATGTCGGCCGGCGCGGTTAACTTGATGGACGATAACCGCGACTTCCTGCGCCTGATCATCATGGAGAGTCTCGGCGGTGACGAAGCCGCTCTCGAGCAGTACACGCGCCTCGTCGATCTCTGGGAGCGGGCGCTAGTCATCATCTTCGGGCGGTACGAGAAGAAGGGTGAGCTGGCGGTCGGTGTGGCCGAGGAACTGGCGCCGCACATCATCTACACGATCCTGATGGCGTTTCAGGACAGCCTCATCGGCCGTCACGGCTTTGGCAGCCCGACGCCGGAGCAGCGTCAGCAGGCGCTGCGGGAGTTCCTCGGCCCTGCCCTCGACCGGCTGCTTCGCGGCGTCAAGAATTAAGCGGCGCCTTCATGACCGTCCGGGTCGCGCTCATCGGCTGTGGCTTCATCGGACGCTTTCACTCCGCCGCCATCCGCGCCGTCGCCGGCCGCGAGCTGCTCGACGTCGAGTACGTCGCCGTCTGCGACGAGAACGCGGACCGCGCCCGCTCCTTCGCCAGGATCACGGGCGCCGAGGCTATCACCGACGCCGCGGAGGTCATCGACTCTCCTGACATCGACGCCGTCTACATCTGCGTGCCGACGGCTGACCACAAGGAGCTGGTGCTGCGCGCGGCCGACCGAGGCAAGCACATCTTCTGCGAGAAGCCGTTGGCGACCAACCTCGCCGACGTCGAAGAGATGGTCGCGGCCGTCGACGCGGCAAACGTGAGGGCGGCGGTCGGGCTCGTCCTCCGCCACTCGCCGATACTCACGGTGTTGCACGAGCTTATGCAGGACGCGACGCTGGGCCGGCTGATGACAGTCGTCTTCCGCGACGACCAGTTCTTCCCGATCACCGGCCAATATGCGTCCGATTGGCGCAAGGACGAGGCGGTAGCCGGCGCGGGCACGTTGCTGGAGCACTCGATCCACGACATCGACGTGCTCCACTGGCTCGCCGGGCCGGTGCGAAGCGTGCGGGGGACGACGCGTAACTTCGCCGGGCACAAGGGCATCGAAGACCTCGTAGTTGCGAATCTGGACTTCGAGAGCGGAGCGCAGGCTTCGCTGACGTCGATCTGGCACAGCATCATCGGTCGCCCATCGACGCGGCTGATCGAAGTTTTCTTCGAAAAAGGGCTCTTTCACCTCGACCACGACTATCTGGGGCCGATTCACTTGCAGAAGCACGCTCTCAACGCCGAGACGATCCCTGAGGAGGAAGTCCAGCGCCGCTACCTCGAGAAGCTGGGCCTGGCCGCAGCCGACTTCGAGGGGATGCTTCGCTACTCCCTCGAGGACTACTTGTTCCTGAAGGCGCTGACGGAAGACCGGGCGCCGTTTCCGGACTTCCACACGGCGCTCGAGGCGCATCGGGTCGTCGATGCGATCTACCGATCCGGCGAGGGTAGCGGCCTGGAAGTCCTGCTCTAGCGGGCGACCCGGCGGCGTGATCTTCTCCATCCGCTGGCTGGCGTTTTCCCCAAATGTTAACGGCGGGCCGCGTGCAACACTTCGGTGATTCGCGTCTATGCACGTGAGGAGAACGAAGCCCAATGCATTATGCGAAACTCGCAAACGCGCTGCTCGTCCGGATGCGCGACGCTGAAGGACAGGCCCTCGCCGAGTATGGCCTGATCCTGGCGCTCGTGGCTATCGCCGCGGTCGGCGGTCTGGCGCTCATCGGCGGTGCTGTCTCCACGCCGTTCACGACTTTCGTCGAGGCGGCTGGCTTCGGCGGCAGCTAGACGGCGCGGTCCGTCTGGCCGATCACGGTCGTCCCGGGCAGCGGCGTGTCGGCCGCGCCCTCGTCTGCCCACGAGCCCCACTCGTCGCCCAGGCTCCAGTCCAGCATTAGCACGTCCACCTGTTCGCCCTCTTCCACCGCGTCGACCTCTGCCGGGATCAGCGCCAGGCCGTTCGCTTTGGCCATCGACGTCAGGATCCCTGATCCCTGCGAACCCGTCAGCGACGCGTAGTAACGCCCATCGCGGCGTGTCACGGCGCAGCGCGCCAGGAACAGGCGAGGGTCGCCGACGTTCGCGATGCGGTCCGTGGCG
>JADFTG010000158.1 GCA_022560365.1 Chloroflexota bacterium
TAATAGCGCCAGGACGGGCCCCACCAGCCGCCGCCCCATCCGCCAAATCCCGGCCCGAAGGCGCCCGGCGTGGAATAGGTGCGCGAACGAAGCTGCGTGTCGCGATCGGCCATGACGAAATAGTCATAGCCATTGGCCAAGGTCAGCTCGGCCGCACGGAACAGCAGATAGCGCTCGACCGTGTCGCGCGACGTTACGGTGTTGCCGGCGAAGCTGACGATGAAGCGACCGGGCTCCAACTGCTGATCGGAATAGCCGGTCCGGTAGAAGCCGGTGCCCGTGGCCGGGCGGTATGTGGTTTCGGTCGCGCAGCCGGCGACCATCAGGGTGCTGGCGCCGACCAGGGCGAGAGCGACCTTTCGACCGAATTGCATGGTCTTGTTTTCCTTTCCTGCTCCCCGGACGGACCGAGAGCGCAAAGACCTTATCCAATTACGGCAGAACGGGCGATGAACAGTTTTGCTCCCGCGATGAAATGTTGCTCATGCGCTGCTCATTCGCCCATCATATGCAGCGCCACCGATCGTCGATGCGGGGCACTACGATGCTCGAACAGATAGATTCCCTGCCATGTGCCGAGCGCAAGACGCCCCCCGATCAGCGGGACCGAAAGGTTCACCCCCGTCAGGATGGTGCGCAGATGAGCGGGCATGTCGTCCGGCCCTTCATCGTCATGGGCATAGGCCCGCGCATCCTCTGGTGCGAGCCGCGCAAAATAGGCGAGGATGTCGGTCTTCACCTCGGGCGCGGCATTCTCCTGGATGATCAGCGAGGCCGAGGTGTGGCGACAGAACAGGGTCAGCAACCCTTCGTGCATCGCCTGGGCGTTGACCCAGGCGCTGATGGAGCGGGTGATATCGGTCAGACCCTGGCCATGGGTGTCGAACGACAAGATGGTGGTGGCTTGGTGCATGGCTGTTCAATGCGCCAGCCGGCCGGACGATGCCATCGCTTCGGGCATAATTGAACGGCTGTTCTCTCCAGGCGTTGAGCCGCAGTCTGCACAAGGAGAGTTCCGATGAAAGCCCCTCTGCTCGCCGCGCTGGCCGTCATGACCGTCGCCGCCCCGATCGCCACGACGCCGGCCATGGCGCAGAATCGCGATTATCGCTGGCATGGCGATCGCGATGACTGGGAACCCTCGCGTGACTATCGGCGGGGAAGCTATCGCGAACGCCGCCTGAACCGTGACGATCAGGTCTTTCGTGGGCGCGATGGCCGCACCTATTGCAAGCGCAATGACGGCACCACCGGCCTGGTCGTCGGTGCGCTGGGCGGAGGCGTGCTGGGCAATGTGATCGGCGGCGGTACGCTGGGCACGTTGCTGGGCGCCAGGATCATCGCGGGGCCGACGATCACCGTCTCGCCGGGCAAGGTGCCTTCGACATTGCCGCCGCCATCCCCCGCCAGATCGACGATCACCGATCCCGGCTTCATGCCCATGACCTGCGACCGGTCGATCAGCCGGGGCGCCTTGCGGCCCGGGATCGAGGCGGTGGTGACGATCAGATCGGCCTCGGCGATATGCCGGGTCAGCACGTCGCGGACGGTCGCGCCGTCCGCCATCTCGAAGGGGAACGTCGCGTCCTCCCCGGGCGCGTACTGGTCCAGGTATCCCTGCAGCTCCACCGTGATCTTCATCCGCTCAAAGGATACCGTGTGCTCTACGCTACCTGCTATACTCGGCGCCGCCATGCCCTACGACATCGAAGAGGTGCGCCGCAAGTACATCGGCTTCGAGACGGCAAAGGCCCGCGGCCGCTATCCCGTCGAGCACGACGCCATCCGCCGCCACTGCCACATGGTGGAGGACAACAATCCGCTCTTCATCGACCCCGACCACGAAGGCGGGACTCTCTGCCCGCCGTCTGGCTGGCTCGCCCACTACTTCGCCAGCCTCGGCCCCTGGCCCGCCGTCTTCGAGCCGCTCTTTCCGATCGTGCCTACGCCCGGCAAGCGCATCGTCAACATGAGCCAGGAAGTGGAGTGGTCGGCCCGCATCAAGGTCGGCGATCATCTCTCCGTCGTCCGCCGCATCGCCGACGTCTTCCAGAAAGGCATCACGATCGACCCCGAGGCCGTCTGGATCGTCGCCGAGGCGATCATCACGAACCAGCGCGACGAGGAGGTCTGCGTCGTCCGCAACACGCTCCTCACCCACCGCACGCCCGACGAAGTGGCAGCAGCGAACGCGGACGCATGAGCCGGGAGCAGGTCTACTGGGACGAAGTGGCCGAGGGCGACGAACTGCCGGAGATATCACTCGACATAAATGTAAGGCGCCTCTTCCTGCAGGCCAGCGGCGCGCAGGACTGGTACCCCTTGCACTTCGATCCCGCCTTCGCGCGCAAGGCCGGCCACGAGGACGTCTTCATGAACACGGGCTTCGTCCAGGCCGCTCTTGTGCGTCTGCTCACGGACTGGATGGGCGACGCCGGTTTCCTCAAGCGCCTCGCCTTCGAGATGCGCCGCCAGCACCGGCCGGGCGACACGATGGTCTGTCGCGGCAAAGTTACCGGCAAGGAAGAAGCTGACGGCGCCGCGCTCGTCTTCCTTGACGTCTGGGCCGAGAACGAGCGCGAGGGCATCGCGACGCCTGGCGAGGCGACTGTCGTCCTCCCCCGGACGCCCGCTGGCGGAGGCTGACCCGGAACCGCGAGAGCCCGGTCTGTTGACGCGCCGCGCGCAAACTGCTTACAGTGGGCGCACTTAGAACGTAATCACCAGGCGGAGGACAGCCACATGGGCCGCGAAGACCTGCTAAAGAGCGTTCCGATCTTCTCTGAACTCGGTCGCGGCGACCTGTCGCGGCTCGCCAAACTGATGGTCGCGCGCACCATCAAGGCCGGCGACGCTGTGATCGAGGAAAACGACCAGGCCGCCGGCTTTTTCATCGTCTCCAGCGGCAAGCTGGAGGCAGAGCGCCAGGGTAAGACGCTCGCCACCTACGGCTCCGGCGACTTCTTCGGTGAGATGGCGCTCTTCGAGGGCTTCCCGCGCTCCGCTACCGTCCGTGCCGTGGAGGACAGCGAGCTTCTGGCGATGACCCGCTGGGACTTCACCGCCGAACTCAAGAACCACCCGCAGATCGCCCTCGGCATGCTGCCGGTGCTCGTCCGCCGCCTCCGCGAAGCCGACCAGCGCCTCGCCGACTAGCCGCGCTTCACTCGAGGATCGCGCCGGCGTCCCGCAGCCGCTTCTGCAGCGTCGCCACCTCCACCTTCGTTGCGTCTCGCCCCTCCGCCGCCAGCGCCGCCGCGATGCCAGCCGCCTGCCCCGTCGCCATGCACGCCGGGATCTCCTTCGTCGCGTGATTTACGCGGTGATCGACCGAGATGCAGCGCCCGGCGGCAAGCAGGTTCGCCGTTCCCCGCGTCAGCAGCGAGCCGTACGGGATGTTGTACACGCAGTCGTACTTCGTCCAGTGGCCGGTGCGCGCGATCGTGTCGTCGAAGTGGCGGTTCAGGTCGTCCCGCACCATTACGTGGCGTCCCTGCAGCCGCCGCGATTCAGTGATCCCCAGCTGGTCCGCCATCAGCGATATGTAGGCGTCCTCGAAGCCCGGCACGTCCCCGCGCAGCCGCGACGCCTCCTCCTCCACCATCCGCCGGCACTCCACCAGCGCCGCCGACACTTCCTCCGGGTCCGTCGCGTCGATCTTCTCGCGCACCCGCGCCTCTCCGCCCCAGGGCACGAGCGCGCGGTCACGGCCCGTCGTCCGGAAGAACAGCCCGCCCGCCTCAAGCGCCTTCTCAACGTCGCGCACTCCGCCCATCTCGAACCAGAGCCACGGATGGACGCGCTCCGCCTCGTACGGCTCACCGGCCGCCGCGAACACGTCGCCGTCGCCCGTCGCATCGATCACCACGCGCGGCACGATCGCCTGCCGGCCGGACTTATTCTGGATCACCACCGCCGCGATCCGCCCGTCCTCCAGCAGCGGCTCGCAGGCCCACGTCTGGTAAAGCACGTGCACGCCGGCCTCCCGCAGCATCTCGTCGGCGGCGAAGATGAAGGCGTAGGGGTCGAACGCCACTGAGTAGCGCACACGGTGCGGCGCGCTGCCCCAGACGAGCCCCCAGCGCCGGCAGTGTTCGACGAGCGCCGGGTCCGGGTCGTCCCACT
>JADFTG010000159.1 GCA_022560365.1 Chloroflexota bacterium
GATCTTCTACACGTACGCCAACGAGCCCGACACGCTCCGCCAGTCCCGAATCGCCCACAATTACATCTACCCCGACCCCCAAGAGGGCGACCCCGTTCTTATCGAGGCTCTCCTCAACGTCATCACCGAGATAAAGAAAAAGGAATGAATCGACTTCCCTGGACACGTGCCCCGACGGCACCCACAGGTGGCACTTGTGGTCGACCGATATGAGGATGGCTGGGAGCGTCTGGCCTGGGTGCTGATACGGGGAAGGCTTGGAGTGAACAAGACAAGGACTAATTTGAGAGTTGGTAGGCCGTGATGAGCACTCAACAGACAGAGGCTGAGAAGGATCAAGAGCGCCCAGGAGGAGTCGAGAGTTCAGACTGGGTCGAAACGAAAGAATGGGTCGACGCCCTGCGCGACGTAACGCGCAGCCGCGGCCCCGAACGCGCTTCGGGGCTGCTCCAGACGCTGCAGATTTCGGCGCAGCGTTTGGGTGTCACTCTGCCGGTCACGTCTCGCACCCCGTACGTAAACACGATACCGTCCGAGATGCAGCCGCGCTATCCCGGGACCATCGAGATAGAGCGCCGAATCAAAAGCATCGTCCGCTGGAACGCGCTGGCGATGGTCAGCGAGGCGAACGAGAAGAGCCCCGGCATCGGTGGCCACATCTCAACCTATGCCTCCGCCGCAACACTCTACGAGGTGGGCTTCAACCACTTCTTCCGCGGCCCAGACGACCCCAGCGGCGGCGATCTCGTCTACTTCCAGGGGCACGCCTCACCGGGTATATACGCGCGCGCCTACCTTGAGGGCAGGCTCTCGCCCAAGGAGTTGCACAACTTCCGCCGGGAGTTCTCGGAAGGCGGCGGCCTTGCCTCCTACCCGCACCCCTGGCTCATGCCGGACTTATGGCAGCTGCCCACGGTGTCGATGGGCCTCTCCCCGATCATGGCGATCTACCAGGCCCGCTTCCTCCGCTATATGCAGGCCCGCGGCCTTGCGAAGTCGAACGATCAGCGCGTCTGGTGCTTCCTCGGCGATGGCGAGACCGACGAGCCGGAGTCACTGGGCGCCATCTCCCTAGCGGCGCGGGAGCGGTTGGACAACCTGATCTTCGTCGTGAACTGCAACCTGCAGCGGCTGGACGGCCCCGTGCGCGGCAACGGCCAGATCATTCAGGAGCTGGAGGCCGTCTTCCGCGGCGTCGGCTGGAACGTCATCAAAGTCATCTGGGGCAGCGACTGGGACCCCTTGCTCGCCAAGGACCACGACGGCCTCCTGGTCGACCGCATGGGCGAGGTCGTCGACGGCGAGTACCAGAAGTACTCGGTGGCCGGCGGCGCATACATACGCGAACACTTCTGGGGTGTCGACCCGCGCCTGGAGCGCATGGTGGCCCACCTCAGTGACGATGAATTGTGGCGATTGCGCCTCGGTGGCCACGACACCTACAAGGTCTACGCCGCCTACCGCGCCGCCGTAGAGAACAAGGGCACGCCCACCGTAATTCTCGCCCGAACAATCAAGGGCTACGGCCTGGGCGAGGCCGGCGAAGGCCGCAACGTCACACACCAGCAAAAGCAACTAAATACGCAGGAACTCCTCTCTTTCCGCGACCGTTTCGACATCCCTTTGTCGGACGAGGAGGTGGCGGGCGCGCCACTCTACCGGCCCAGTAAGGACAGCGCCGAGATCCGCTATCTGAACGAGCGTCGCCGCACCCTCGGCGGTCCGCTCCCCCAGCGCCGTGTCCGCAACGCGACCGTCGGGCCGCCGTCATCAGAAGTCTTCGCCGAGTTCCTCGGCGGCTCCGGCGAACGTGAAGCCTCGACAACGATGGTTCTCGTCCGCTTGCTCGCGGCGCTGATGCGTGACAAGCAGGTGGGTAAACGGATCGTTCCCATCGTGCCCGACGAGGCGCGGACGTTCGGGATGGACACGTTCTTCCGCTCGTTCGGCATCTATTCTTCTCTTGGCCAGACGTACGAGCCTGTCGATGCGGCGAACCTGCTCTACTACAGGGAAGCGAAAGACGGCCAGGTCCTCGAGGAGGGGATCACGGAAGCCGGTTCGATGTCTTCGTTCATCGCCGCTGGCACGTCCGCCATGACGTCGGGCGTGACCACGATCCCGTTCTTCATCTTCTATTCGATGTTCGGCCTGCAGCGCATCGGCGATCTCGTCTGGGCCGCCGCGGATGCGCGGACCCGCGGCTTCCTCGTGGGCGGCACCGCCGGGCGCACCACCTTGAACGGCGAAGGGCTCCAGCACCAGGACGGCCACAGCCATCTGCTCGCCTCCGTCGTGCCAACGATGCGCTCGTACGATCCCGCCTTCGCCTACGAAATCGCCGTGATCCTGGAGGAAGGCATCCGCGAGATGTTCGTCGACGGCGCCGAGCGCATGTACTACCTCACGGTTGGCAACGAGAACTACGTCCACCCACCGATGCCTGAGGGGGACGGCGTGCGCGAGGGCATCATGCGCGGCATGTACCGCTTCCGTTCTCTCGGAAAGGACGATCAGCCCCGGGTCAACCTCCTGGGCTCCGGCGCGATCCTGAATGAGGTCCTGACAGCGCAGGAGTTGCTTGCGGAGCAATTCGGCGTCGCCTCAGATGTCTGGTCGGTCACGTCCTGGACGGAGGTCCGGCGAGATGCGATCGAAGTCGATCGCTGGAACGTGCTGCACCCGGATGTGCCCGAGCGCCGGCCGTATCTCGTCGAGCAGCTTGGCGATCAGCCAAATCTCGTCGTGGCGGCCAGCGACTACATGAAGGCGCTCCCGGACGGTCTCGCGAAGTGGGTCGATGCTCGCTTCGTCTCCCTCGGCACCGACGGCTTCGGCCGCTCCGACACCCGCGAGGCCCTCCGCGACCACTTCGAGGTCGACGCGCGGCACATCGCGTTCGCGGCGCTGTCCGCACTCGCACGCGACGAGCAGATCCCCGCCAGCGTCGCCACCGAAGCAGGGCAGAGACTGAAACTTGACGTTGAACGACCGAATCCGGCAACGGTATAAGACATCATGAAAGGGTGAACGGGAGCACGCAATGACTGAATTCAGGCTTCCTGAGCTTGGGGAGGACATCGAGGAAGCTGATGTCCTCAAGGTGCTCGTCTCTGAGGGAGACGCCGTCGAGGCGGCCCAGCTGCTGATCGAGATCGAAACCGAGAAGGCAACCCTGGAAGTACCGGCCGAGATCGCCGGCACCATCACGAAGATACACGTTAGTGAGGGAGACACAATCAAAGTCGGCCAGCTCATCATGACGATCGAGCCCGCTGCCGCCGGTCCGCCCACCGAGGTCGAACCCGAGGAAGCGACGGAGACGCCGGCCGCGGAACCAGCGCCCGCCGAAGAAGAAGCTGAGGCCCCGGCGCGGGTTGAAGAAGAACAGCCAGCCACCGAGGCTCGCGACGAGGCACCACCTCCCACTGAAGAGCCAGCGCCCACCGCAAAGCAAGAGCTGCGCCGGACCGAACCATCCGCTCCGGCCGTGACCCCCGCGCCCGGGGACCACCCGACCTTCGCTTCGCCTTCGGTTCGCAAGTTCGCGCGAGAGATAGGAGTCGACCTCAGCACTGTCGCGGGGAGCGGCCCGGGCGGACGGATCACCGAGGACGACGTGAAGCTGGCCTCACGCGAACGCCGGGCTCTGACGCGTGGCTCCGCTTCGCCTGAGGGCCCCGGTGTGAGCGCGGAATTCCGGCCCCTCCCGGACTTCGCGCAATGGGGTCCCGTCACGCGTGAACCGGTGAGCCGGCTCCGGCGAACGGTCTCGCGGAACATGGCGCAATCGTGGACCGAGATTCCTCACGTCCATCTGCAGTACCACGCGGACATCACCGCCATGGAGGAACTGCGGAGCAAGTACCGGAAACAGGTCGAGCGCGCGGGCGGCAACCTGACGGTGACCGACGGCGCGGTGCAGGCGTACGACGCGCTGACGGTCAATCTGCTGAGTATCCTCGACGCGACGACGAGCGTGACGTTCAACGGCGCGATCGCGGCGACGACGACGATCGATGTCGTCAGCGGCGGGACGATCGTGCAGACCGGGGCGGTGACCAGCGCGACGAACCTCGATTACGACGCCGGCTCGACGATCGCGATCAACGCCGCGATC
>JADFTG010000160.1 GCA_022560365.1 Chloroflexota bacterium
CGCCGCCCAGGTTGAGGATGAAGTTGGAGTGCAGCTCCGAGAACTGCGCGTTGCCGATGCGGTGGCCGCGCAGGCCGGCGCCGTCGACGTACTCCCACGCCGCCTTGTCCGGTGGGTTCTTGAAGACAGAGCCGCAGTTCTGGCCGGTCGGCTGCACGCTCTTTCGCTGCTCGTCGAAGCGGCGGATCGTCTCCTTGAGAACCTCCGCATCGCTCCTCTGCAGGCGCACGTCCACGGAAAGCACGGCGCTTTCGCCGATCGTGCCGGTGGCCAGCGCGCTCTTTCGGTAATCGAGCTCTAGGTCAGCGGCCGAGAGCTCGCTCACCTCACCTTTGGCGTTCGTAAGACGGGCGCTGATCAGCACGTCGCGCAGCGAGTGGCCGTAGGCGCCGGCGTTGGACACGACCGCGCCGCCCAGGCTGCCGGGGATTCCGCAGGCCCACTCGACGCCACCGTACCCGTCGTTGGCCAACCGGCGCGCCAGTGTCGCGAACGCGAGCCCGCTGCCGGCGCTCACGCGCGGACCGACGCCGTTCTCCCACGGCTCGCCGATCTCCGCGTGTTGATTGTCGATGACCAGCCCGCGGATGCCGCCGTCGCCCACGAGGACGTTTGAGCCGGAGCCGAGGATGTAGACCGGGACGCCGTGGCGCTTGCCGGTCACGAACGCCTCGCGCAGCTGCTCCTCGTTCTTGACGGAGACGAAGAGGTCCGCCGGTCCGCCGACGCCGAAGGTGACGTGCCGCGACACCGGTTCGTCCCGTTTGACGGGCGCGATCCGGCTCAGCTCCGCGGTCAGTTCGTCGTTCATCGCTTCTTGAGCGCCTCCAGCACGAGCGGGCCTGCCTTCTCGACGTCGCCCGCGCCGACGGTGAAGAACACGTCGCCGTCGGTCAGCGCGTCGGCGACGACGCTCGCCGCCTCGGCGACCGATCCGGCGTAGACCGCGTGCGGGTGAGTGATCTCGCCGGCCAGCGTCTCGGCGTCCATGCCCTGCGCCGGGTCCTCGCGCGCTGCGTAGGTCTCCGCCAGGTAGAGCGCGTCGGCGTCGCCGAAGCAGTCGCGGAAATCGTCCAGCAGGTACGAGGTGCGGGTGTAGGTGTGAGGCTGGAAGAGAACGACGAGCCGCCGGCCGGGGAAACGGGTGCGTGCCGCTGCCAGGGAGGCGCGGATCTCGGTGGGATGGTGTGCGTAGTCGTCCATGAGAGTGACGCCGGCGGCTTGGCCGATGTGCTCGAAGCGCCGGGAGATGCCCGCAAACGAAGCGATGGCTGCCCTCACGGTGTCCCGAGGAACGCCGAGGATTTCGCCTACGGCAACTGCTGCTAGGCAGTTGCTTACGTTGTGTACGCCTGCTAGTTGCGTCACAAACTCCCCCCAGAATTGTTTTTGAAATCGTACCACAAAGGTTGACCCGTCTATACCCTTGTGCCCTTCTTCTTGTGGACTATCCGAAATGATCTCTGCGTACCAGTCAGCTTCCGGAGAGAGGTGACTGTAGGAGACGACGTGGACGGGGAAAGTCACGTCGTCTCCTACAGTCTTGGGGGTAATTGCCTGTCGCTGTGACAGACACGCCTGCAAGGGGGGGGAGTCCAGGCAGGCAACGATAAAACCGGGAATGTCAACTTGAGTGAGGAACTGTGCGTAGGCCGCTTGCAGCTCCTCGAATGAGCCGTAGATGTCCAGATGGTCCGGCTCAACGTTCGTCACGACCGCGACGTATGGGTGGTAGTTGAGGAACGCGCGGTCGTACTCGTCCGCCTCGACGACGAAGTGCGGGCCGTCACCGGGCAGGGCGTTCGTGCGCAGGTTCCGCATCTCGCCGCCAAGCATGATCGTCGGTGAAAGGCCCGCCTCGTGCAGGATCCAGGCGATGAGCGAGGACGTCGTTGTCTTGCCGTGCGCGCCGGCGACGGCTACGACCTTCTTGCCCTGCTGCAGCACCGCCACCATCTCCGCGCGCTTGATCGTCGGCACGCCCCGCTCGCGCGCCGCCGCCAGCTCCGGGTTGTCCGCCTGCGCCGCGGAAGTGTAGACGACGAGGCCGGCGTCGTCGATGTTCTCGCGGGCGTGGCCCTCGTGAACCGTCACGCCGAGACCCTCGAGCTTCTGCGTGAGAGGCGTCAGCTGGAGGTCGGAGCCACTGACGGTGTGCCCGCGGTCGCGCAGGATCTGTGCGATGCCGGACATGTGGATGCCGCCAACCCCGACGAGGTGCACGCGGTCGGGTATCGTCCGCTCGGCGACGTGCGTCATTGCGCCGGCTCCTTCGCCAGCTCCATGATCACGTTCGCGATCCGCGCCGCGGCGTTAGGGTGCGCCAGCCGGCGAGCTGCGTCGCGCATCTCACGCAGGCGCCTTTCGTCGTGCAGCAGCGAGCCGACGACCGGCAGGAGATCGCCGAGGCTGGCTTCCTCCAGGATCGCCGCCGCGCCGTGCTTCTCCAGGTAGCGGGCGTTGGTGCGCTGGTGCGCCCCGGCCAGCGGCAGCGGGACGAGAACCGCCGGCAGTCCCAGCGCCGGCAGCTCACCGATCACGGACGCGCCGGAGCGGCAGAGTGCCAGGTCGGCGGCAGCCATCGACATGGCCGAACAACTCCACCGAAAGGTTGAGCGATATATCCGCCGGACGGGCCGATCCGAGCGGCTGCGGAGCGCGGCGAATGAGCACAGGCGGATTCTCGCCGAAGTGGAAAGGAAGGATTTCGCCGCCGCCGGGGCCGAAATGCGTGATCACATCTTCAATACGGGAGAGGAGATACGCCGCCACTTCCCGGCCGGGGGCAAGGAATTCACGGATTGAAGCCACGGCCCGGAATTGGCCACGGCCCCATCCCTAGATTCCACGTTCGGCTTTGATTTTTTGGACATCCTCGGCGGTCATGTCCTCGGCCGTGCCTTCGGCGATCATGGCCTCGCGGGCTGTCTGAAGTCCGTCGCGGACCATGATTTCTATGGCCGCGATGGATTTTCCGTTTTCCAGCTCCTTGTCCCGGTCGATTTCGCGGATGACCCGGCCCGGGCGCCCAAAAATCAGGATGCGCTGAGCAATGTCCACGGCTTCCGGCACCGAATGGGTGATGAACAGGGTGGTGATGCCGGTCTCGCGAATCAGCCCGAGAAGGTCCTTGCGGACGCGCGCGGCGGTGAGTTCGTCAAGGGCGGTGAAGGCTTCGTCGGCGTACAGGAGCCTGGGTTCGATGGCGAAGGCCCGGGCGATCGAGACACGCTGGCGCATGCCGCCTGAGAACTGGTGGGGGTAATCGTTGATGCGGGCGGCCGCCTCTGGAATCCCCACCATCTCCAGCAGTCCAATGGCGCGCCGCACAGCAGCAGCGCCGTCCAGCTTGAGGTGCAACTCCAACGCCTCGGTGAGCTGCCGGCCGATGGTGAGGACCGGATTCAGCGAGGTCATCGGCTCCTGGAAGATCATCGAGATCTCGTTGCCGCGAATTTCGCGGAGCCTGGCAGGCTTTACTTCCAGCAGCTCCTCGCCGTTGAAGCGAATGGAACTGCCGGCCACGATCTCGCCGGGAGGCGAAGGGATCAGCCCCAAGATGGAGAGGGCCATCACGGTCTTGCCGCACCCCGACTCCCCCACGAGTCCCAGGCTGTCTGACACTCCCAGGTCAAAGGAAATGCCGTCAACCGCATGAATATAGCTCTGACTCCGTGTAAAGAACCCTTTGGACACAGGAAAGCGTTTCGTCAACTCTTGCACTCGCACCAGAGCCGGGCCATTTGCTTCAGTTTGAGTAGTCAGAAATGTCACGGCGTTCCTCCGCTCTGGCGCGTCACGAAAGAGGATTCCAACATGCCGCCCAGTGCTCTCCTCGCCTGACGATGGGAGGCTCTTCTTCGCGGCAAACGCTAGTAGCGTACTTGCAGCGCGGATGAAACCGGCAGCCCTTGGGAGGGTCGATCAAGTTCGGCGGCTCTCCAGGCAGGGTTGTAAGCTCTTGTTTTTCGCCTGTGACGCTAGGAAACGCCGACATTAGAGCTTGAGTGTACGGATGTATGGGTCGCTGGAAAATCTCGACGGTCTGCCCGACTTCTACCAATTTTCCAGCGTACATCACGCCCACTA
>JADFTG010000161.1 GCA_022560365.1 Chloroflexota bacterium
AATTGAGTGACCGCAAAGAGAGAGGCCAGGCTATGGTGGAGTTCGCCCTGCTGCTTCCCATCTTCCTCGCCGTGCTGTTCCTGATCATCGACTTCGGCGTCGGCATCAACCGCTGGGTGATCGTCACCAACTCCACCAGGGAGGGCGCGCGCATCGGGGCCGTGGGCGCCAGCTCGATCGACATCGCCGATAGGGTGGCCTCCAGCTCCAACGGCCTCCTGGACGCAGCCGACGTTACCGTCAGCTACTCGGGCGATGGCGACGGCGCGGTCGACCGGCTCGTGCACCGCGTAGCGGTGCCGCAACTCGTCGACAGACTGGTCCACGTCCTTCTCATCGACCTCGGCCGGCTCAAGAGGGACCCGCAGAGCCTTATAGTCGCCGAGTTCGATCGTCGGGCGCACCGGCACCGTCGCCTTGAACGTCAGCGGTTCAGAGCCCGTCATCTCGATCTGAGGCTGGTCGATGGCGTCGATCTCGTTCTCTTCCAGGGCCTGGTTGTAGGCCTCCGGCACGAGGAGATCGATCGCCTCCTGGAGGAGCCTTTCGCGGCCGATGTGGCGTTCCAGCATGGCGCGGGGCGTCTTCCCCTTACGGAAGCCCGGAACGTCGATGCGCTTGACTAGTTTGCGATACGCCCGGTCCATCGAGCGCTCCATCTGCTTCCCGTCGACTTCGATTTCGATAAGGACCTGGCTCTCAGGCAGGCGTTGTGTCGAGACCTTCATATATTCGATTGTAGCATGGGGGTCAGGTACGAACGAGGCGCAATGACACGCCGAAATCCGCACCCTGGGGACGACGCGGAAGGCCTCAGGCGTCCCGATCGCGGTCACGGCGCATCACGTACTCGTACGCCTTCTCCTCCGCCACCCAGACCGTCTTCACGTAGCGAAATCCGGCCTTTTCGTACGCCCGGATGCCGCGCTCATTCTCCGGTTCCGGACAGAGCAGGCACGTCGTCACGCCCGGCAGTGAGAAGACCTGCTCCTCCAGGAACAGCTCGATGACGCGCGCGCCGAGGCCGCGGCCCCGTGCGTCGTCGTCACCGATGTAGAGGTCGATCGCCCAAGCGTCGTCATCAAGATCGATCGCCTTCGCATATTCCGCATAGTCGCCGACGCGGTAGCACTGAATGTAGCCAACCTGGCGGCTGTCCAGCAGGATCGTGAAAGAGCGCGTGCGCGATCCCGGCTTGAGGCGCGGCTCGTACTCTTCGACGACCTCCTCCATCGTCGGGTTCTTGCGGTTGTCGTCACCCACGCCGTAGAAGAGCGCCACTTCGGCGTTGTTGAGCCAGCGGTGCAGCAGTGGAAAGTCGGCCTTCCTGAGCCGCTGAAACGTGATCCGCGGATCGTCGGCCACGGCTACAGCTCCTTCATACGCTAGCGATGGCGCGGAGAGAGTACGTCGGTGAGCTGGTCACCGAGCAGGTTGAACGACATCACGAGAAGCACGATGAACCCGGCCGGAACGAGGATCAGCATCGTGTGCTCGCGGACGTTGCTGAGGCCGACGCCCTCCGAGACCATCAGCCCGAAGCTGGGGTGCGGCGGCTGCACGCCGATGCCCAGGAACGACAGGCCCACCTCCGCCGTCGCCAGCGCGCCGAACGAGAGCGTGAACGAAACCAGCAGCAGGTTCGTCAGGTTCGGCAGCAGGTGCAGGAAGAGGATGCGCGGCGTGCTGGCGCCGGACGCGCGCGCGGCGATCACGTACGGCTCCTGCCGCAGCGCCAGCACCTGCGACCGAACGACGCGCGCGATGCCCGTCCAGCCGAAGATCGCGAGCGCGCCGAAGACGAGAAAGTAGCTGGGCGCGCCGGAGTTCACGATCCAGTCTGCCCCGGTTAAGTCCTCGACGTCGCGCGCCAGGTCGATGATGCGCGGCAGCAACGTCGCGGTGATGATCAGCACGAGCAGGATCGTCGGCACCGAGGCGAACGTGTCGGCCGCCCGCATGATGATCGAGTCGGTCCGCCCGCCCGCGTAGCCGGCCGCGAGACCGGCAGTGACACCGAGGAAGAGGCCGCCCGTCAGGACCGCCGCGACGGAGACGATCACCGTCGTCTGTGCGGACCATATCGCGCGCGACAGAAGATCGCGGCCGAGGCTGTCCGTACCAAGCGGGTGCTCCAGCGAGGGTTCGGCGTAGCGGTTCTGGAAGTCGGCCTCGTTGAAGCCCTGCGGCGCCACCCAGGGCGCGAGTATCCCCGCGCCGTAGATGACGACGATGATGACGATCGCCCCGACCGCGATCGGCCGGCGCAAGAGCCGGCGCAGCGCTCGGTAGTTCGCGCTCGGCGGCGGCCCGGCCTCGATCGCCGCTGGTGAGGTGTCGGCGTAGCTCACGAGATCGAGCCTTCCACCCTGATCCGCGGGTCGATGAAGCCGTAGACGATATCGATCAGCAGCATCGCCAGCACGAACGTCGTCGAGCCGACGAGGACGATCGCCATGATCGTGTCGTAATCGCGCGATTTGATCGACTCGAAGGCCAGCAGCCCAATGCCCGGGATCCCGAGCAACGTCTCGACGAAGATCGAGCCGCCGATCAGCGCCGCCAGCTCGAAGCCGAGAATCGTTACGATCGGCAGCAGGGCGTTCCGCGCCACGTGCCGCGTGATGACGGTGCTCGCTTTCAACCCTTTTGCGTTCGCCGTTCGCACGAAGTCCTGGTCCAGCACCTCCATCACTTGCCCGCGCATGTAGCGCGCGATGCCGGCGACGCCAGGCAAGGTGAGCGCCAGCACGGGTAAGACGGCATGTTTTGAGAAGATGCCCAGTTCGACGCCCAGATACTCCGCCTCCGACCAGCCGCCCGACGGCAGCACCCCCAGTTTGACCGCGAACAGCCACTGCAGCAGCGGTACCGAAATCAGCACCGGCACCGATGCGAAGAAGAGGAAGACGCCGATCGATAACGGATCCTGCCACGTCCCCCGGCGCAGCGCCGCCCACGTGCCGAGCGGCAGACCGATCGCAAAGGTGAGCACGAGAACCACGACGTTGTACTGCAGGGAGATCCACATGCGGGGGAAGATCACGTCCGCGACGGGAAAGCCCTGATAACGAGTGCTTACTCCAAGATCGCCGGTGAGGACGTTGCCCAGGTAGCGCACGTACTGCACCGGCACCGGGTCGTTCAGCCCACGTTCCTCGCGAATGCGCTCAATCGTCTCCGGCTGCGCGCGCGGGCCGGCCTGGATCTCAACGTAGTCGACCGGCGCAAAGCGGCCGAGGGCGAACGTCGCGAAGGAGACGATGAGGAGGATGACCGGCAGCAGCAGGAGCCGCCGGATGATGTAAGTGGCGAGGCCCGCGGGCATGACGCCGTTATCTTAGCGGTTGATCGTCACGTAGCGCAGGTTCGGGATCACGAACGGCGGCACCACGAAGCCCTCAACGTACGGCTTCACCAGGTAGCTCGCCTTGCCGTGATAGAGCGGCGCCCACGGCATGTCCTCAATGATCAGCTCCTCGGCCCGCTGGTAGAGCTCCAGGCGCGCCGCCTCGTCTGCCTCGCGGTCCGCCTGGTCAAGGAGCGCGTCAACGGCCGGGTTCGAGTAGCCGGCCTCGTTGTTCGCGCTCTCTGAATGCAGCTTGATGTCGAGAAAGTTCTGCGGGTCCGGATAGTCAGCGATCCAGCCGAGAGAGAACATCTCGAAGTTAGCGTCGTCAATGTCGCGCAGGAAGAGACCGAAGTCCTCCTGTTCGATCGTCACCGTGATGCCCAGCTCCTGCCCCCACATCGCTATCACCGCCTGCAGGATGTCCGAGGGCGTCGCCCCCTGCCCCGACGTCAGGATCGTTGCGCCGTCGACGACGCCTGGGCCGCCCGCCTTCTCCAGCAGGCCGCGCGCGGTGTCGGGGTCGAACGGGATGTCGGGGAGCGACTCGTTGTAGCCGTCCATGCCCGGCGGCAGGATCCCCTTGGCGGGGACCACCGTGTCGCCCAGGACGATGGTGGCTATTTCTTTTTTATCAATGGCCAGGTTCAGGGCTTGGCGCACCTTGCGGTCGTCCAGGGGCGGTTCGTTCACGTTCATTCCGATGTATTGAACGCTAAACGT
>JADFTG010000162.1 GCA_022560365.1 Chloroflexota bacterium
GTATGTCGCGCCGACGAAGCGGAAGCGGGCGCTCTTCGCACAGATCCGGATGTCGCAGCAGACCGCGAAGATCGCGCCCCCGCCATAAGCGTAGCCGTTGACCGCGGCGATCAGGGGCTTACCCACCCGCACCAGCCGCACGGCCGCCTGCGCCGCCCAGTCGCGCCCGCCGGCGATCGGCGGCGGCTCGCTGGTGCCGGTTGAGCGGCCAAGCGCCGCCTCCGCCATGTCCGCACCGGCGCAGAACGCCTTGTCGCCCGCGCCCGTCAGCACGATGACCCGGACGTCTGGATTGGCATCGAGCGCGTCCAGGCAGCGAACCAGCTCGTCGGCCATCTCGCGCGAGATCGCGTTGTGCTTCTCCACGCGATTAAGCCGCACGACCGCGGTCGCGCCGTGGTATTCGAGGATGATCGCCCTGAATTCAGACATTGCAGACTCCGCCACGTTACGCTGTCTTCTCCGCAGCCCAGCCCAGAAACTCCAGGACGTCCGGGATTTTACCTTCGTCACGTGTCAGATCTCTGGTGTGCGCCTGTGACCACTCGATGAGATCACCCCAGCGCCCAGGCAGAGAGGCCAGGGCCCATTCGATAGCCGTCCGCTTTGAGGAGACCTCGCCAGTCTCCGCCGTGAACAGCGCCCGGCATACGGTCTCGATCTCGAAAGCCTGCGCGCCAGGGTGCGCCAGCTCCTCGCGCGGCCAGCTCCCGGCAGTCCAGTGCTGCCAGCGGGCGCGTAACTCCGCACCAGCTGCGCTGCGCAGGTCGCCTGGAGACACGGGGTCGATGAGGGTCTTCGGGTCGGGCCCGGCGACCGTCACGCCGCGCTCGCGGACGGTCCAGCGCTCCAGTACCCAGTTGGGCCGGTTCTGCCTCCAGGAAAACGGCTCGCCAGTCCCCACCTTTACGTGTCGCTGCCCCTCCGCGAACCGCCGGACCGTCCCGCGGTCGATGTAGTAGACATCGTAGCCGAGCGAGAAGTCGTTCCCCTCCGCAGGCAGGCGCTCGTGCAGCGCCTTCAGCGCCACGAACTCGGCGTCCGATACTGGCTTGCCCGTGACAACGAGAACGTCAACGTCGCTCGTCTCCGGATCGAAGCCCCCCAGTGCCAACGAGCCACACAGGTAGAACCCCACGAAGTTGTCGCCCAGCGCCTCACGAACGCCGTCGAGGAGCGCCTCGATCAGCGGCGCGGCTTCGGCGGGATATGTGGCCACGGCCGTCATCGCTCCTCTAGTCCTCCAGCGTGCTCGTGTCGCCCTCCGGCAGACCCAACTCCCGCGCCTTGAGCAGGCGGCGCATGATCTTGCCGGAGCGCGTCTTCGGCATGCCCGGCAGGAACTCGATCTCGCGCGGCGCGACGGCCTTCCCCAGCTTGCCGATCGCGAACTGCCTCAGCTCCCGGCGCAGCTCCTCCGACTCCTCGTAGCCGTCCTTGAGCGCCACGAACGCCTTCACCACCTCCATCGCCACCGGGTCCGGCTTGCCGATCACCCCGGCCTCCGCCACCGCTTCGTGCTCGAGCAGCGCGCTCTCGACCTCGAACGGGCCGACGAGGTGGCCGGCGGTGTTGATCACGTCGTCGGCGCGGCCAACGAACCAGAAGTAGCCGTCCTTGTCCATCCGCGCCCGGTCGCCCGTGATGTACCAGCCGTTGCGGAAGCACGAGTCGTACAGCTCTTCGCGGTTCCAGTACGTCCGGAACATCGAGGGCCAGCCGGGCCTGACGGCGAGGTCGCCTTCTTCGCCGGCCGGCACCTCGTTGCCCTCGTCGTCGATGATCGCCGGTTCGATGCCGGGAAAGGGACGGCCCATGCTGCCGGGCCGGATCTCCATCGAGGGGTAGTTGGCGACCATGATCGCGCCCGTCTCCGTCTGCCACCAGTTGTCGTGGAAGGGCAGGCCGATCGCCTTCTCGCCCCAGACGACGGCCTCCGGGTTCAGCGGCTCGCCAACGGACATCGTGTATCGCAGCGACGACAGATCGTGCTTCTTCGGGGCGGCCTCGCCCGCCTTCATCAGCATGCGGATCGCCGTCGGCGCCGTGTACCACACGGTGACCTTGTGCCTGGCGATCAGCCCGTACCAGGCGTTCGCGCCGAAGCCACCCTCGTAAATCAGGCTCGTGACGCCGTTGCTCCACGGGGCGAACATCCCGTACGACGTGCCCGTCACCCAGCCTGGATCGGCCGTGCACCAGTAGATGTCGTCCTCGTGAAGGTCGAGGACGTACTTGCCGGTGGCGTACTGGCCGATGATCGCGTTGTGGACGTGCGCCGCGCCCTTCGGCTTGCCCGTCGTGCCGGACGTGTAGTGCATCACGGAGTAGTCTTCCGGGTCGGTGTTGACCGTCTCGAACTCGTCGGACTGGCCGGCGATGACGTCGTCCCAGAGCACCTCGCCTTCCCCGGCCTCGGCCTTCGCGCGCCTCGTCACCAGGACCACCTTCTCGAGCGCAGGCAGGTCGCCGCGGATCTCCTTGATCTTCTCCCATAGCGTTGGGCTCGTTACCAGCACCTTCGCGCCGCTGTTCTCCAGCCGGTCCTTGACGGCGTCCGGCCCGAAGGCCGAGAAGAGCGGGCCGATCACGGCGCCCAGTTTGAGCGTGCCGAAAGCGGTGAAGTAACACTCCGGTACGCGGTCGAGGAACATGAAGACGCGATCACCCTTCTCCACCCCGAGCGACTTCAGGCCGTTGGCCACCCGGTTCGCTTCTTTCGTGAACTGCTCGAAGGTGTACGTCTCCTGCTCGCCGTCCTTGCCCTCCCAGATCATCGCCACCTTGTTCCGGCGGTCCGTCTTCAGGTGACGGTCCAGGCACTCGTACGCCATGTTGAGGCCGCCGCCGGGGTGACCGTCGAGCTCGGACCGTATCTGCTCCCAGGTGATCGACCGCCGCGCGGCATCGTACTCGCCCAGGTTGGGCGTGACGGCGAACTGGTCGATCGCCGGCTTGGTGATCGGCGGGTACTCCATGGCGGGGCCTCCTTCTACGCGCGCACAATGATAGGACACCCGGCGTAACCGGCAAAGGCCGTTCGGCCCCCCAATGTAGGCCCCATCACACAGTTTGTGCAGCCGCCCGTGCGAATCTATCATGGATACCAGACCCGTATTCGTCTAAGAGCACATGGACATACTTGAAGTCGGCGGCGTCAGCCTGATCCTCGCGTTCGTCGCGGGGTTGCTCTCTGTCGCCTCGCCCTGCGTCCTGCCGCTCGTGCCCGCGTATCTGGGCTACCTGACCGGCTCGGCGCTCGAGGGCTCAGGCGGCGGTCAGACGGTGGCAACGGTCGGCGTCGGTGGGGGTGGCGGCTCGGTCGCGATCGCCTCATCACCGCCGCGCGAGAGCACGCCGTCGCCGTTTCTACACTCCGTCGCCTTCGTCAGTGGCTTCTCGCTCATCTTCATCCTCTTCGGCATCTCGCTCGGCCTCGTCGGATTCCTCCTGCGCGACAACCTGGACCTCATCCTCCGCGTCGCCGGTGGGATGCTGATCGTGATGGGCCTCCACCTCTCGGGCGTAATCACCATTCCCCTCCTTGACCAGGAGCGGCGGCTGGACGCCGGGCGCGGTGCGAAGGTCGGTTACGCGCGTTCGTTCGTCGTCGGTTCGGCGTTCTCAGCCGGCTGGTCGCCGTGCATCGGCCCGACGCTCGGTGCGATCTTCGCGCTGTCAGTTTCGAGTGGCTCGGTGCTGGACGCAGGGATCCTCTTCGCGGTCTATTCGCTGGGCCTTTCGATTCCCTTCCTGGCGCTCGGCCTGGCCTACAGCAGCGTCAAGCCGCTCTACATGCGCGTCAAGCGCTATGTCGGCGTCGTCAACTACCTCAGCGGCGCGCTGCTCATCGTCATCGGCATCCTCATCTTCACCGACTCCCTGATCAACCTGAACAGCGCGTTCAACTTCTGGCCGTTCAACGAAATAGCCCAGCTCGAGGAAGGTCTGTAGAAGTAATGCCAGATCGTGTCGCAGGCCGAAGTCCGCAGCAGCGCCTGATCGCCCTCGCCGGCATCGTCGCCCTCGTCGGCGTCGCCGTGCTGCTGCTCTGGATCG
>JADFTG010000163.1 GCA_022560365.1 Chloroflexota bacterium
AACGAGGAGCAGAAGCAGCGCTACCTGCCAGAGCTGGCGCGCGGCGAGGTGACGTTCTGCCTCGGCTACTCGGAGCCCGGCTCCGGGTCCGACCTGGCGTCGCTCGAGACGAAGGCCGTTCGCGACGGCGACGACTACGTGATCAACGGCCGCAAGATCTGGACCAGCGGCGCCGAGTCCAGCGACTACTGCTGGCTCGCCGCTCGCACCGACCCCGAAAGCTCTCGCCACGCCGGCATCTCGATGTTCGTTGTCCCCATGAAGCAGCCCGGCATCGAGATTCGCCCAATCGTCAACCTGCTGGACAAGCACTGGTTCAACGAAGTCGTGTTCGAGGACGTCCGCGTGCCAGTCGCCGAGCGCATCGGCGGCGAGGGCGAAGGCTGGGGCCTGCTGGCATCAGCTCTTGGCGTCGAGCGCATCACGATCTACCGGGCGTACGTACACTGGCGCACGCTGGTCGGCGCCGTCCGACGGGCGAAGGCGAACGGCGGCGAAGGCTGGTCGCACCGCGTCCGCCAGCAGATAGCCGGCCTCCGCGTCGAGTACGAGATCGCGGAGTTGCTTCTGGAGCGCGCCGTCCAGATGCACACGGAGGAGCGCGACTACCGCGGCCAGGCGGCGATGGTCAAGCTCTTCAACACGGAGTTCGCCCAGCGCCTCTACGAGACGAGCCTCAGCCTACTCGGCCTCTACGGCCCGCTGACGGAGAATGACCCGCGTGCTCCCTACGAGGGCGCGACGTCGCACAACTTCCTCTCGGCGGTGCAGGACACGATCGGCGCAGGCACGTCAGAGGTGCAGCGCAACCTGATCGCGATTCGGGCGCTGGGACTACCGCGCGGCTAGAGTTCGAGTTCGCGCTTCAGCGTCTCTAGCGACGATTCCATGTTGTTCTGCACGACTCGGGACGTCACAAGCAGCGCGCCGATCTTGCCGATGACACCGAACGGCGGCGTGTAGTTGTACGTCCATTCGAGGCGCGTGCGGCCTTCCACCTCCGCCAGACTGATGCGCTCTTCGCCCTTCAGGTAGCCCGTGAAGGTGCGCGCCCAGGCCTCGCCGGGGCGGTATTCCGTCCATTCACTCTCGAGCGTGTTCTCGCGCGGAGTGATTTTGATGATCGTGCGATCCCTGGTGCCAGCCGTCTTGCCGTCGCCCTCCGTCACGGTCACATCGGAGATGTGAACCGTCCATTCGGGCATCTTTAGCGGCTCCGCCGCCGCGAACACGTGCTCGCGCGGGGCGTCGATGTCGATTACGGCCTTGAGACGGGGCATGTGAGTACCTCCATTGAGTCGCTAGACCGCAGGCTAAAGCGCCGAGCGGCGGGCGTCAAGAAACGCTTGCGGGGTGATAGGGCGGGCGTATAATAAACTTCGCGAGCGGAAGTGGCTCAGTGGTAGAGCACCTCCTTGCCAAGGAGGGGGTCGCGGGTTCGAATCCCGTCTTCCGCTCCATTTTCTTGCCCACCGACGCACCTCCTCACGTCGCAGGGGTTCGCCCGGACGGACGGCCGCCGGCCGAATCCCGTCTTCCGCTCCATCTCAGACAATTAGCCATGCGCTCTTCTGGTGGCAGCCTTCGTTCTCTAACCCCGAGTTGTCGGCGTCTACCAAATCCGAATGACGTCGGCGCCGTGAAACAGGGGTCCGACATCGAGGCCGAGATTGGGGCCAGCGTAGAGCGAAGGCGGGACGCTGATGTCTGCCAGGTAAAGCTCGCCCACCGCTTCCCGCGCCTCGGTCACCCGCAGGCCTTCTTTAGGCAGGGCCAGCGTCATCGTCGCGGTCGCGCGGACGGACGGATCGTAGACCGTGCCCGCTGTCGTGTCGACGCCACTCGGTACGTCAAGGGACAACACCGGGGCCGTCTGAAGGTTGGCTCTGTGGATCAGTGACGCCGTTACGCCTGACGGAGCGCCTCTGAGACCGTACCCGATTAGCGCATCAACGACCAGATCGCTATCGGGCAGCTCGATCTCGTCCCCGGCGGCATCAGCCTCGAGGCCCATCCGCTCAAGTATTGAGTGCTGATGACGCGGGACTTCGCCGAGTCGCTGTGAGTCGGCCGTCATCAGGACGCGGACGATGGCGCCCCAGTTGTGCAACCGGCGCGCGCACACCAGGCCGCCACCGCCATTTCCTCCGGTTCCGGCGAGTACGAGCACACGCTTACCTCGCGGATCTCCGTCGAGAAACCGGCTTCGCGCCAGGTCCGCGAGGCATCGACCGGCGTTCTCCATCATCTGCAGAAGCGATATCTTGTAGTCCTCGATCATGGCGCGATCCACCTCAAGCATCTGTTGCGTGGAGAGAAACGGTGGTTGACTCTGGGAAGACACCATGCTGAGAACTCCCTTAATCTGATACCGCAGCGACAACCGCCGCCTGGTAGCCCCGACTTGCCGGAAGAGTGCGGCATCGCCGCTCGGACTGCCGCGCTTCCCGGGAGAGCAGACGTTTGTGGCATATGCCCGGCCCCTTCAGATCAGCGGCCAGCGCGGACAAACTGATTTCGTTATCTTATCGTCACCGTGAAAGGCCTGCCCAGGTAGCATGCAGGCACCTTACGGCGCCTACACTTCGGCCTCCGGGGACGCCTGCTGCAGGCGAACCAGAACGTGTAGCGGGGAAGCAGTGGCGCGTGGGTAGCCCGGCGAGCGTCGGTTCGTCTAGTCCGTGCCGGTGAGCTCGAAGGCTTCGAGCCGGCGGACGGCGAGGACAAGGGCGGCGGCGGCAACGACAGTAGCAAGCACCAGACCCTCAACGCCGCCGAGGTTGGCTTCGAAGTCCCCTTCGCTAACCGTCGAGATGAGGTCGGCGATGCCGAGGCAGTACTGGCGGATGCTGAGGTAGCGGGTGCCAGAGAAGAGCTCGGTGATAAGGCCCTCCCAGATGAAGACGTAGGCGAGGCCGAAGAGGAGGGCGCGGCTGGTGGCGACGCTTAGCAATATGAAGACCGCGGTGTAGGCGAAGACACCGACCAGAGTAGCGATGACGAAACCGGTAACGATGCCCTCCTCCGATACACCCTGGAGGCCGATGAGACCAGAGACTGCGGTGGCAGGGACGACAAACGCGGCGGAGATAAGGGCAGACGCCGCGAACTTGGCGGCGATGATGTGACGGCGCGGCACGGGCTTTGCGAGGATGTACACAACGGTTCCGTCCTCGATCTCAGAGCCGAGGGCAGACGTGCCGAGGATGAGGCAGGCGAGCGGGAGGATAGCAGTGACGACGACGTCGGCGAGGAAGCTCGCGGTCTCTTCGTGCTGATTGAGGTGCTCGCCGAGCCGGTAGATGATGGCGAGGGCTACGGGGACCAGCGCGAGGCCAAACATGAGAAGGGAACGGCGCTGCCCAGCGAACTGTCGCAGTGTGAGCGTGAAGACGGTTGCGTTCATCGCTTCACCAGGTAAGAGAAAACGCTCTCCAGCGACTCGTCGGTGGGTAGCAGCTCCTGGAGGGTGATGCCCTCTGCCTTCGCTATCCTGGGCGCGGCGCGGGTAAAGTCAGCGAACTGGGACGTGCGGACTGTCAGGTGCTCGTCGTCCAACTCGACGCCGAAAACGGACTCGTCGGCGACCAGGGCGACGGCGAGGCGGCGGTTGTCGCTCGATTGAACCGTGAAGGTGTGCGGGCGGTCGGTCATCAGGCGGCGGATGGCACGAAAGTCGCCAGCGGCGACAAGGCGATGGTCGCGCGCGCGAACGGCGTCGGGCCGAAACTCGCGCAGCGGATCGTCATGGAGTTGAAGGACAAGGTCGGCGGCATCGTGCTGGCCCCCGGATCGGGTGGCGGTGCGGCGGCGACGGTCGGAGCGGGTGCGGATGCGGTATCGGCGCTGCTCAACCTGGGCTTCCGCCCAGCCGAGGCCAGCGCGGCGGTGGCCTCGGCGGTGATGGCCTTTCCCCTCATGGTGCGCGCCATCCGCCTGTCGTTGGAAAGCGTGGACATCCGCTTGGAAACGGCCGCCCGCACCCTCGGCGCGCCGCCGCTTTGGGTCTTCGCGACAATCAGCCTGCCGCTCATGGCGCCCGGTATTCTGACCGGGGT
>JADFTG010000164.1 GCA_022560365.1 Chloroflexota bacterium
TGGGCGACGAAGTCGAACGACTCGAATTCATTGATCCAACGTCCGGCGAAGTGTTGGCCGAGGAGGGCCAGGTCTTCATCTATCCGGCGGTCCACTACGTCATGCCGCAGGACCGCCTCGAGGCGAGCCTGGTTGGGATCCGCGAGGAGTTGGATGAACGCGTCTTGCAGCTTCGCCACGAAGGCAAGCTCTTAGAAGCACAACGTCTCCTCGCCCGCACGAAGTACGACCTGGAGATGATCCAGGAGGTCGGCTATTGCTCGGGCATCGAGAACTATTCCCGTCACCTGGATGGTCGCGCTCCCGGCGCCAAACCCTACACGCTCCTGGATTATTTCCATCACATCCCCCAGCGCGGTCCTGATGATTGGCTTGTCTTCATTGACGAGTCTCACGTGACGGTGCCCCAGCTTCGCGCGATGTTCACCGGCGACCGCAGCCGCAAGCAAACGCTGGTCGATCACGGGTTTCGCCTTCCCAGCGCGTTGGATAATCGGCCGCTTCGGTTCGACGAGTTCGAAGCGTTTGTGCCACAGGTCGTCTTCGTCTCAGCCACCCCCGGTCCATACGAGCTGGAGAAATGCGGCGGCGAGGTGGTCGAGCAGATCATCCGTCCGACCGGCCTCGTCGACCCCCGGGTCGACGTGCGGCCGACGAAGGGCCAGATCGACGACCTGCTGCACGAGATCCGCCTCCGCGCCGAGCGAAAGGAGCGTGTGCTCGTGACCACGCTCACGAAGAAGATGTCTGAGGACCTCGCCGACTACCTGATGGAGATGGGCGTGAAGACCCACTACCTTCACTCGGAGGTGCAGACGTTTGAGCGTGTCGAGATCCTGCGCGACCTGCGCCTCGGCGTCTACGACGTGATCGTCGGCATCAACCTGCTGCGCGAAGGGCTCGACCTTCCGGAGGTGAGCCTCGTCGTCATCCTCGACGCCGACAAGGAAGGCTTCCTGCGCTCCGAGTGGTCGCTGATCCAGACGATGGGCCGTGCCGCGCGCAACATCAACGGCGCCGTCATCATGTACGCCGACACGATGACCGACTCGATGCGCCGCGCGATCGCCGAGGTCGGGCGCCGGCGCAAGATCCAGGAGGCCTACAACGCCGAGCACAACATCCAGCCGGAGGGCATCCAGAAGGCGATCCGCGACATCACCGACCGCATCAAGAAGGTGGCCGAGGAGCACGAAGACTACAAGGTCGGTGATATCCCCAAGGATGAGCTGGCCCGGCTGATCAAGGACTTCGACAGGCAGATGAAGGCCGCCGCCAAGAACCTCGAGTTCGAGAAAGCGGCGCTACTCCGCGACCGCGTCGTCGAGCTGCGCCGCGAGCTCGTCGGCGACGAAGAGGGCCTGAGCATCCTCTCCGCCATGCGCAACACTGGCAGCCCGGCGCCGCGCCGCGGCCACAACCGCACCCGCCCGCAGAAGTAGCCCGTGCCGGCAGTTTCAACAGCCTCTGGCTGTGGAAGCGGCTGAGGCGCTGTGGTAGACTTCTTTTCCCACCTCAGTGGATCATAAACTTATGACTGATAGCCTCAAAGACGAGTTCGCCTTCTATCTTAAGCATCAGGACGAACTGGTTGAGCAATACGATGGCAGGTACGTCGTTATCAAGGATGGCGAGGTCTTGGATGCGTATGACGACGAATTCACCGCCATATCCGAGACCCAGAAGTCGCATCAGTTAGGCACGTTCTTGGTGCAGAAGGTGTCTAGGGGCACCGCCGACTACACCCAATCGTTCCATTCCCGGGTCGTGTTCTCGTAGCTCAGGACTTCCGGGCGTTCACGACGAGCTCGCGGGGAGGGCTACTGAACGTCCTGGTGAACCGGTGTGGTATCTCCCTCGCGTGGATTCCCGGCAGTGAAGGTACGCAGCCTCCAATAGTTGAATTCGACGTGATCTGGGACACCGGTGCGACCAACTCGGTAATTAGCCGGGCGGTCATTGACGCGTGTGGTCTGGCCCCGACGGGCATGACGCGAGTTCACGGAGTGCACGGATCAGCCGAAGCAGAGACCTACTTGGTGAACATTGCTCTGCCTAACATGGTAATCTTCTCTGCCGTTCGAGTTACCAAAGGTGACATTGGCGGGGTGGATGTCCTCGTTGGAATGGACATCATCAGCAGCGGCGATTTCTCGGTCACGAATTGCGACGGCATCACCAAGTTTTCGTACCGAACGCCCTCGATAGAGCACATTGACTACGCTGAACAGGCCGGTGCGATTCGCGCGGCGAAAGAGCCACCCCCAAATCGAGCTGCACGCCGCAGAGTGAAGCGGGATGGTGGGTAGTCACTGGGTGGCTGGGTCTACCCGGGCTGCACTCGCTCTCGATGCTCTGTTGGTGCTGACGTGACCGATGTCCGCGCCGCGATCCTCGCCGACCTTCCTGCGGTTCAGGACGTCGACCGCTCGCTCGATCAGCGCGTCAGCGAGAAATCCGTCATCAAGCACGCCATCGAGGGCGGCCGCGTGGCCGTGGCGCTCGATGGCGATGAACTGTCGGGCTACCTGCGCTGGGAGTGGTTCTGGGATCGCGTGCCGCTCTGCGTCTTCGTCCGCGTGCGGCCGTCCCATCAGCGAACGGGCCTCGGCCGTGCCCTCTACGCCCACGTCGAAGCCGATCTCGCCCGGCGTGGCTGCGACTTCTGGCTCAGCTCCACCGAAGAGACCAACGACCGCTCGCTGCGCTTCCACCGCGCCCTCGGCTTCCGCCTCGTCGGCGCCCTCAGCGACCTCGGCCAGGACTCCCGCGAGATCTTCATGCGCAAAGACCTCGCCCAATAAGAAAGCCCCCCGACATGTCGGGGGGCTTTTCGTTTCCTGTTATCCCGCTTTCGGCACTTCCCGGCGCATCTCGCACCGATAGGCAGCGTGGCCTCTGATAGCTGGCCGATCCGCGGGGTGACCTGCCTCCGCGCGCCTGTTACTTCCAGGCATTCTGCACGAAGGCCCTCGCCTTGTCCACTTGAAGTCGTTTGAAGGTTGCGTGAATCCTCACTACCTCATCACCTCCACTTCATCAGGCTGCTTCCAAAATAGCACCAGGTTGTAAGCTGTCAAGCCCGCGCCGGTTCAGCCGCCGTCAAGATCGTTCACAGATCGGTGGAACTCGCCCGGCGTCAGCGCTGAAGAGGCGGGTTCGTTTGACGTGCGGCAGCGAGGAGCTACTCGAACCGGTCTTCGTCGCCGAACGCCGACTTGTAATCGTCCGCCTCGTCCGGCTTGTCTTCGGTGCTCTCCACACCAGCGTCGGGCTCGTCCTCTTCGTCCGCGGGGACGATCACCTGGCGCGACTGACCAGCCTCGGAGGGGCCAACGATGCCCTCGTCCTCCAGTATGTCGATGAGGCGGGCGGCGCGTGGGTAGCCGACATGCAGCCGTCGCTGCAAAAGCGATGTGGAGACGCGCGAGTGCTGGATCGCCAGCTCCTTCGCCGCCGTGTACAGGGGGTCGTCTTCCGCCGGCGATCCGGCTTCTGCGTCCTCGGCCTCCTCCAGCAGGTGGTCCAGCTTGTCCGGGGCCAGGTGCCGGAAGCGGTCGTTCGACCACCATTTGACGATCTTCTCGATCTCCTGGTCGGAGACGAACGATCCCTGGATGCGCTTCGGCTTGGCCGCGTCCGTCGGCATGAACAGCATGTCGCCGCGGCCCAGCAGCTTATCGGCGCCGGCCGTGTCGATGATCGTGCGCGAGTCCACCTGCGAGGAGACGGCGAAAGCGATCCGCGTCGGGAAGTTCGCCTTGATCAGCCCCGTCACCACGTCGACAGACGGTCGCTGCGTCGCGATGATCAGGTGGATGCCGGTGGCCCTCGCCAGCTGCGCGAGGCGGCAGATCTGACGCTCTACCTCGTACGGCGAGGACATCATCAGGTCGGCAAGCTCGTCGATGATCACGATCCAGTGCGGCAGCTTGTGCGTCGCGCGCGGGCTCTTGTTGTGAGCCTCGATGTTGCGCACGCCGATTTCGGCGAAACGCCGGTAGCGGCTGTCCATCTCGTGGATCACCGCCTGCAGCACGCCCGGCACCTCCTCGACG
>JADFTG010000165.1 GCA_022560365.1 Chloroflexota bacterium
CAGCGCCCGTTTTCCTCGTAAAGGGATTGTATCTTATGGCCAAGTGTCAGGTTTGCGGCAAAAAGACAGGTTTCGGCCGCAATATACGCCACCAACACTCCGGGCGCTGGGAACGCAAGGCGCCGCGGACGAACCGCAAGTTCAAGGTGAACATCCAGAACAAGACGTTCATCCTCGGCGGTGTGCCCATCCGCCTCAAGATCTGCACCCGCTGCATTCGCACGACGACGAAGAACCGCGTCTAGCGACTCGCCTTCACCGACGAGCCCGAAGCTACGCCTGTAACGCAGCGACTGAGTCCTGAAGCGCGCGTATGTTGTCACCGATCGACGCGCGGTCGTTGAAGACGGCGCTCGCGGCCACAAGAACGTCGGTGCCGACGGCCACGCAACGCGGCGCGTTGTCCACCGTCACACCACCGTCGATCTCGATCTCCGCGCGGTATCCGCCCTCGTCGATAGTCTTGCGCAGGCGCTCGACTTTGGACAGGACGGAGGCGATGAACGGCTGGCCCGAGGCGCCGGGGTTCACCGCCATCACCATCACCTGGTCGAGGTCCGGCAGCAGGGCGTCGAGGACGCCGTCGGACGTTCCGGGGTTGAGGCAGACGCCGGCGCGGCGGCCGCGCTGCTGCACGTCGCGGACGATGCGGTGGACGTGCGTCGCGGCCTCCCAGTGGACGTTGATGATGTCGCCGCCGGCCTCGATGAAGCGCTCCACCTGCTTCTCCGGCTCGACGACCATCAGGTGAACGTCGAGCGTGAGGTCGGTCGTGCGACGGATCGCCTCGACGATCGGCGCGCCGATGGTGATAGCGGGGACGAACTGGCCGTCCATGATGTCGATGTGGATCATCTGCGCGCCGGCGGCCTCGCACTCGCGCACCTCATCGGCCAGCCGTGAGAGGTCGGCGGAGACGATGGACGGCGCGATCTTCACCTCGCTCATGCCGCGCCCTCGAGGCGCTTCTTCGCTTCGTCCAGCGCCTCCGCGACACGACCGGACGCCGTGCCGCCGGGCACGTCGCGCGCGTCAATCGACGCGCGGGCGTCGAGACTGAGCACGTCTTCCTGGAACTGCGGCGAGAAGCGGCGGTACTCGTCCAGCGTCAGCTCGGCGAGTGCTTTGTCCTGGTCGACGGCGAAGCGGACGAGGTCGGCGACAGCCTGGTGGGCGTCGCGGAAGGGTACACCCTTGCGGACGAGGTAGTCAGCGACGTCGGTGGCGAGCAAGTATCCACCGGCGGCAGCGTTTGCGGCGCGCTCGGCGTTCAGCGAGAGGCGCGGTAGCATCGCCGCCATCACTTCGAGTGTCGGCAGCAGCACGTCGACGGTGTCAAAGAGTGGTTGCTTGTCTTCTTGCAGATCGCGGTTGTAGGCGAGCGGCAGGCCCTTAAGCATCGTCAGCAGCGCCATCAGGTTGCCGTAGACGCGGCCGGTGCGGCCGCGCGCCAGCTCAGCGATGTCCGGGTTGCGCTTCTGCGGCATGATGCTGGAGCCCGTCGCGAACTCGTCCGGCAGGCGCAGGAAGCCGAACTCGTCGCTCGACCAGATGATGATCTCTTCGCTGAGGCGCGAGAGGTGCATCATCGTCGTGGCAGAAGCCGCGTGGAAGTCGACGGCGAAGTCGCGGTCGCTGACGGCGTCGATACTGTTGCGCGAGACGCGGCTGAAGCCGAGTTCGCGGGCGACGGACTCGCGGTCGACCGGGTACGGCACGCCGGCGAGGGCGCCTGAGCCCAGAGGCAGCTCGTCGGCGCTGGCACGGGCGGCGACGAAGCGAGTGGCATCGCGGTCCAGCATCTCGAAGTAGGCGAGCAGGTGGTGGGCGAAGAGCACGGGCTGAGCGCGCTGCAGGTGCGTGTAGCCGGGCATCACCGCGTCGGCGTTGGCCTCGGCCAGGACGACGAGCGCCCGTTGCACATCGCGCACGCCATCTACGGCGCGCTCACACGAATCCATGACGAAGAGGCGAACGTCGGTCGCGACCTGATCGTTGCGGGAGCGGGCCGTGTGCAGGCGGGCGCCAGCGTCGCCGATCCTCTCGCGCAGGGCGGCCTCGATGTTCAGGTGCACATCCTCGAGGTCGTCGCGCCACTCGAACTTCCCGGCCTCGATCTGGTCACGGATCTCCTCGAGGCCGCGCACGATCTGCGTCGCATCGTCGGCCGGGATGATGCCCTGCGCGCCGAGCATGCGGGCGTGGGCGACCGACCCGGCGATGTCGTACGCGTACAGGCGCCGGTCGTAGCTGACCGACGCGCTGTAGTCCAGTGCACGGCGATCGAGGCCCTTCGCGGTGGGGCTTTGCGCTGCCTTGCCCTCTTCCATCGTGCCCCTCATTATACGGGCGTAACTCGCCTCGAACGTCAGGAGCGCCCCATGCAGTACGTCCAGCTCGGCACGACCGGCCTTCGCGTCTCGCGCATCTGCCTCGGCACGATGACTTACGGCTCTCCAAAGTGGCGCGACTGGGTGCTGGAGGAGGCGGACTCGAAGCCGTTCTTCAAGAAGGCGCTGGAGGCCGGGATCAACTTCTTCGACACCGCCGACGTTTACTCGCTGGGTGTGAGCGAAGAGGTCACCGGGCGAGCGCTGAAAGAGTACGCGAAACGCGACGACGTGGTGATCGCGACGAAGGTGTTCAGCCCGATGGGCGGCGGCCCCAACCAGCGCGGCCTCTCCCGCAAGCACATCTTCGATTCAATCGACGACTCGCTGCGGCGGCTGCAGACGGACTACGTGGACCTCTACCAGATCCACCGCTGGGATCCGACAACGCCGATTGAGGAGACGCTGGAGGCGCTCAACGACCTCGTGCGCATGGGCAAGGTGCGCTACATCGGCGCGTCGAGCATGTACGCCTGGCAGCTGGCGAAGGCGATCTACACCTCAGAGCTGCGCGGCTGGACGCGCTTCGCCACGATGCAGAACCACTACAACCTGATCTACCGCGAGGAGGAGCGAGAGGTGATCCCGCTCTGCCTGGACCAGGGCGTCGGCATCATCCCCTGGAGCCCGCTGGCCCGCGGCTTCCTGGCCGGCAACCGCACGCCGGACAAGTCGGGCGAGACAGCGCGCGCGAAGAGCGACGACATGGCGCACTACATGTACTACTCGGAGGCCGACTTCGCTGTGCTGAAAGAGGTCCAGACGCTGGCCGACGGCCGCGGCCTGAAGCCAGCGCAGGTGGCGCTGGCCTGGATGCTGCACAAGCCCGGCATCACGGCACCGATCGTCGGCGCGAGCAAGATGTACCAGCTCGAAGAGGCGATCGCAGCCTCCGAGGTCAGCCTGTCAGACGAAGAGGTGAGGCAGCTCGAGCAGCCATACATCCCGCACAAGGTACTCGGGCACGTCTAGGGGCGGGGCTGCAGCGGCGGCAGGTCGAGCAGCTCGGCGATCTGGTCGACGGTATAGTCGGGCTTGACCGGCCCTTCAGTCTCACGCTCGTCCGCTGTTGCCTCAACCGGCTCGATGGCGGTCGGGCGGCGCCAGACAGCCATCATGCCGAGCGTCTTCGGGCCTTCGACGTCCGCACGCAGGTTGTCGCCAACCATCAAGCACTCCACAGCCTCAACGCCAAGGCGCTCGATCGCGACCTGGTAGATGCGTGGGTGCGGCTTCATGTAGCCGACGTCGCAGGAAACGACGACCGTCTCGAAGAGTTCGCCGAGGCCGAGCTGTCGCACCTCGTCCCAGAAGTCAGGGCCGCTGTAGCCGCGGTTGGTGACGCTGGCGAGGCGGAATCCGCGGTCCCGCAGCGCGGAGAGCGTTGGGACGACGTCCGGGTAGGCCTCGCGGTTCATGAACAGGCCGCCCAGGTTCCAGGCCTCCCAGAGCTCGTCACCTTGCTCCGGCGTCAGCTCCATGCCATGCCTCTTCGCGATCCGGCGGCATAGCTCCGGATAACCGGGGTCGACGCAGTCGCCGTGGAAGGAGCGATGAGTCTCCTCCTCGACGGCCAGACGGATATCGCGCCCGATGAAGGGACGGTCGTCGCTCATCTCGAATCCCCAGCCGGTGATCAGACCGCCGACCCGGCG